>PLWX01000254.1 GCA_003151155.1 Acidobacteriaceae bacterium | reverse complement strand
CGTCGCGCCAGGATGACCTATAAACGATCTTCTCCGAATGCGGATACATTTCAGGTCATCCGTTTTAAGCCAGTTTTCGGGAAAACCGAGTTTTTCAACAGCTACGGCTGTTCACGACAGTTATCGTGAGTCCTCGAGCTACTCGACATAACGAGCTACTCGACATAAAAAGACCGCTGACTTCGCTGCTCGGTTGCCTTGTTATGTCCGTGCAGCTTAAGAAAGCGAAGATCTACTGCAGCGGCCTGTCGGTGGACGACGCGGCGGTGCTCTGGTTGTAACGGATCACGCCGGTCTGATCGCTGTAGAAGCTGCGCTGACCGCTCGTGCCTGCCGTAACCGGGTTGCCGTTTACCGCGAACGTGTACTGCGGTGTGGTCGCACCGCCGGAACCGGCCGTCAGGGCGAAGGTGTAGCCGCTCTTCGTACCACTTCCCAGAACGTTATCGATCAAGCAGGCACCGGTTGAAGTCGCACCAGTGGCGCCGGTACAGGTGTTGGCGTTCGGTCCAAGATTTTTCAGAGTCGTAGAGAAGCCCACGTCTGTGTAAGCGGATGAATACATCACTTCCGCGGTGTTCACGGTGCGGATCGAACCCACGGCCGACGCTTCGTTGGCGGCCATGCGCGAACGCAGCAAGTTTGGAATTGCAATCGCGGCGATGATCAGAATGATGGCCACAACGATTAATAATTCGATTAGCGAGAAACCTTCTTGTTTACGCATCCCAATTTCCCCTTCAGATCTTCGGCGCACAAGACTACGGAGTTTTCTTGAAGCTGGGCCGCGCTACCTTGGTCGTCTGGGCGCATCCCCATTGCTGTCACGGTCTTGCCCACCAAATGAGTGCAACTCGGCTTCCACAGCCGTAAAGTGGTTAGCACGAAAGTGTCGAGCCCGTAAGTGGAACAACCACAGTGAAGTAGCGTACGTTGGACCAAAATCTGATGATGTCGTTCGTTTTGCGATGGAGCTGCGGATGACAACATTTGTCAATTCGGAATGCACAGAGTGTCACTCGGTTGGCATTAACCAGCATCCAGCGAGAAGTAGCTGGGACAGAATCCCATCGTCTGGGTGCTTGCGGCGATCCCCGCGATCATGGCGCTGATGGGCATTCTCGTATTGATCCGAGAGTATCAACTGTGATCGGAGCCGCGATAACTGTTGCGAAATCGCGTTACCACTCACAATCCGGCCACCGGAACAGGGGGAGAGACAGGCGAACATTCTTGTTAGCTATTTGCGCTTCTTGGGACGGCCCGTTCCGGTTCGGCGGCGGCGTGCGGCCAAGCCATCTTTCTTGTACTGTCGAGCTCTCTTAAGATCGGCCTTCGTCCACAGCCGTACGCTTGCGCCGCCCAGCTTTATGCGCTCCGGTTCTGCCAGGTGCTTGGCATACAGCCAGCGGAGCAGGGTCTGGTAGCCGACGCCGATGGATTTGGCCACTTGTTTCGTCGTGTAGTACGTTTCCATGCTTTTGAATGTACACGCCTAAAGTCAGCGAGGAAAGGACTGGGAGAACAAATAGCTGTTGGTAACTCATCTTATCACCAATCGTCCGCCCGCGAGCACCCTTTTAGGGGGTCGATATGCCCCAGTTGGCCCCACGTGTCACCCGCGCCGCTCCGGTCGTTCCTGGCGAATTTTACCGTTATCAGATGACGTTCAAACTGGTGAAATCGGCAGCAGGTGCGCATTCCCGTAAACGTCTGTCGCACACTCACCAGAATCCCCTGGAGACCGCTGAAGCACGAGTGCCACTCTTCGGCGCCCAGGAGGTCGCCGCGATTCTCAAGATCAAACCGTGGAAGCTTCAGAAGCTTCTCGAAAGCCCAACGTTGAAACTTCCGGAGCCGAGGAAGCTTGGGACGGCGATACGCTCCACGCGGGTATTCACCGACGCCGATGTGCTGCGTATTGCTCTGGCGGTGGAACTCGCGGCCGACGGGCTTTCAGCCAAAGGGATCGGATCGACGGTATTGCCTGAGTTCGAGGACAACGAACAGATTCTTGGGTTAGGTGTTCGCGGAGGTGAAATGCAGTCGGTGCAATACGGTGTCGGAATCATGCGATCTGGCGCGCGCCGGACAGCGGAGGTTTTTGCTTGGGACAGACGAGAGAATTTCGTGACAAAGAACAAGCCTTACTACGTCAGGAATGTCACGGAGCTTATCGAGAAATATTCGGAACGAATCAAAGCGGCGAAAAAATGAAGGTTTGACGTAAGATTTCAGTACGCATGTCGCGTCCCCTGATACGTCACTCACGCGCCCAACTAAGGAGCGTTAGGGTATGAGCAAAAGACGTAGTCAACGCGGTAAAGGCCACCTCTTCCAAAAGGACGGGTTCTGGTGGCTCCGATACAACGATGTTGAATTAACCAACGGCGAGAGAGTGCGGAAGAGAAAGCTTGCTCGGATCGCAAGAACAACGGAGGTGCCCAATAAGGGTGATGCACGCAAGTCCGCACAAGAATTTTTGGAATCTGCGGTGGGCACTGACTCGACTGCAGCCTGCACGATCTCAGTGTTGGATTTTGCTGAGAAAGTGTCTTTCCCTCACGCTAAGCAGCAGCTCAGTGCGAGCACGTACCGTGGGTATATGAACGTTTGGAATCGCTATTGGAAGCCGACTCTCGAAAAAAGCGACCAAAAGGTCCGCACATTCAAAACGCACATTGCCGAGAGGTTAATGCAGGAAATCGCTCGGGAACATGAACTCAGCCGTTACACCTATCAACGCATCAAAAGCGTAATCTCAGCGGTGTTCACCCATGCGCGCCGCCAGGCTTACTTGGACGCTCCCAATCCGCTTATCGGTGTCAGCATTCCGCAAGGCAGCGAGCCGAATGGACACATATGCGTACTCGGTCAGCGAGGAGATTGCGATGATTGCGATTCTCCCCGAACCAGCGAGTACGGCGGTCGCAATGGCGAGCTTCACCGGAATGCGGAAAGGGGAGCTCCGCGGAGCGCGATGGGAGGGATATTCCTCTCCCGACGATCCCAACTTACCAGCCACCCTATCTGTTGATCGAAGCGTGTGGAGGAGCGTCGTTGGCAAACCTAAGGGAAAAGCGGGGAAAGGTTTGATACCCGTAGTGCCGCGTCTACGTCATCTCCTGAATCAACAGAAAAAGGCGAGCGGTTATATTCTGCCGGGCCGCAAGCCTGATACGGCGCTCAACCTCGACGAGTTGGCGATGGATGTTATTCGGCCAACCCTGTCGGCGCACGGCATAACCTGGCACGGGTGGCATGCGTTTCGAAGAGGGTTGGCAACGAACCTGAAACAACTAGGCGTGGACGATCTGACCATCCAGGCCATCCTTCGCCATTCAGATGTCAGCGTAACTCGTCGTGCTTACATCAAAACCGTTCCGACTGCCTCGGTCGATGCGATGAATGCGTTGGAGAATGTCTTCAAAACGCGGGAAAAAGCGATGGCGGCTCAGGCATAAGCCACTTTAAGCCACTTGGCTGCCGCGCTTTCCACTTGAGGTTTTTGCTGGAAGTTGTTGTGCTGGCGGATGATGCAGTCTCGTGCGAACTGCTCTCCCTGCTAACAGGGAAATTAACAGGGAATTTCGCTAGTTTTCGGGGCAAGATTGGAGTGAAACCCGCACCGGAGAGCCTTTTCGAAGGAAAACCAGTAGATTTTCTTGCAATCCGAACAGGGAAAAACAGGGAATCACGGGAAATTCCTTGGAAGTTCTAGAAAATACGTGAGTTAATTGGAAGTTTTCGGGGATATTCCCGCCGTGCGCAGCAGGAACGCTGCAATTTGCAGGAATCTGCATTCCGGCAATGTGAGGCTCATGCCGATCGTGAAACCTCCTATCGGCGATGTGTAAGCGCGGCCGCGATATCTGGCAACAGGTTGCCGTTCACCGGATCGATCACGCCGCTGAAGCAGGTTCCCTTTATGCCACGGCTCGTGTCGAAAACCGTCTCGTCGCACATGGTGGATTACTTGAGCACCGTTGCCGCCACCCGGGCGCACAAGACGTGGCTGGCTTACAAGCTCATCTTGGAAATTTTCCGCGCGAGCGCGGCACGCCTCAAGGCGGGGTGGTCAGCCCGATTTTGATGAACCTGTTCATGCATTACACATTCGATGCCTGGATGACGCGTACCAATCCATCCTGTCCGTTTGCACGCTACGCTGACGATGCGGTAGTCCAGTGCCGCACTCGGGAGCAAGCGGAAGAAGTGATGCGGTCCATCGCATCGCGGCTAACGGAATGTGGGTTGACGATGCATCCGGAAAAGTCGAAAGTGGTGTACTGCAAGGACGGCAACCGAACCGCATCCTATCCGCATGTAAGCTTCACGTTCCTCGGATTTACGTTTCGTCCGAGGAAGGCCATCGACCGTCAGAAAAGGGCATTTACCAATTTCCTGCCGGGAGTGAGTCCTGATGCGTTGAAGCGTATGCGGAAGGAGGTAAGGGGCTGGCGCATTTATCGTCAGACGCCGGGGACACTCGTCGAACTGGCGAAGCAATACAATCCCAAGATCCGAGGCTGGTGGAATTACTTCGGGGCATTCTATCGTTCCGCGATGCACAAGCTCCTTCAATATATCGACCAGAAGCTCGTGCAGTGGGCCACGCGCAAGTACAAAACACTGTCGCGTAACAAGAAGCGCAGTGCAAGATGGCTCCGCAGAATGAAGAAGACAACACCTCGGATGTTCTTCCACTGGAGTGTTCTTGGGAATCAGGTTGGGTAATGGGAGCCGGGTAAATCGAGAGGTTTACGCCCGGTTCTGCGGAGAGGCTCAGGGCGAAATTCCCTGGGCCTACTCACCAAAGGGAAGTATTGTCCACGATCCGACCGGAACACTGCAATCTGAAACCGGCAAGAGCTAGAATGGCCCGGCGTTGATCACCCGATAGAGCGAACCCTAAGGCTTCCTTGTCGGCGATAATGTGACGCAAGAACCTCCTATTTCAATGCCGCTCATTTGAAGGAGGAGTATGAAGGCCCATGCATGATCAGGTAACGGTGAGTATCGATTTTCTGGAACTAACAACCGTGACATGACGTAATGACAGGTATGCCAAGACCCCTCTCGGTACTTCTCTTCATTCTGCTTATATTTGGGATTAGCACACATCCAGCGTGCGCGACGGAACCTGCGTTGCCGTCTAGCGAGCTTTACAAGAAGATCGCCGAACTTGATCAAAAGCTCTTCGATGCCTTCAATGCGTGCGACACGGCGACGATGCGCGATCTGATGGAACCTGGGTTGGAGTTCTATCAGGATAATGACACGACGACGTATTCGCGAGATCAGTTGGAGCCGTCGTTTCGGGATCGCTGCGGTGCGAATAATGTCTCGAAGTTGCGGCGGGAGCTTATTCCAGGCTCAATGGAGGTCTATGTTCTGAAGGATTATGGTGCATTGCAGATCGCAAGGCACAACTTCTTCGTCATGGAACATGGCAAGAAGGGGAATCTTGCGGCTTCTCCGAAAATGATCCTCATATGGCGAAATGACCACGGTCACTGGGCTGTGACAAGAGTTATCAGCTACGGCCACTGATCTCTACCTCATAGCCGTTGTTCGACAGGGCCTAGGAACCATTGTCCGCCGTTCCTGGTGTATCACCGCACACACGGAAATTACCATTTGTGCAACAGCCCGCAGAACTGTTATCGGAAGAGGAATTTCTGGGTTGCCCACAATCCAACCGTGATTCGACAAAACACCTGCATGCGCGATTGGCCGCTGATGCGCAATGGAGCTTATAGTGCTGGAATGGCCAGACCAAGAAATACTGGCTAAGATCTTCCCCTTCGGTATCGAGTTCAGAATAGGTGCGCTTTGATGAGGCTTTCTTCCCACCCGTACTTCCTGCGGATTTACTCCGGCCTGCTGACGGTCACATTTGTCCTGACTGTGAGTTTGGGCCTAGCACGTGGAGACTTTGCGTTGCATCGCGTCTCTGCCTCCGAACAGCAGAACTCGCAACATCCATTCTTCGACCAAATTACTGTGCATCGCATCAATGTGGTCGAGCCGGATGGTACTCCGCGGCTGATCATTTCAAATAGGGCGGAATTCGCAGGGGAGTTCTATCACGGCAAGGAGATATCTCGTCCTGACCGCCAGGACTCCGCGGGGATGCTGTTTCTTAACGACGAGGGAACAGAAAACGGGGGATTGCTCTTTGGTGGTTACAAATCAAAAGACGGCGCGGTCCACTCGTTCGGCCATCTCAGTTTCGATGAATATGAACAGGACCAAACTCTTTCGCTGGACACCGATCAGGACGGCCAGGAGCGATCCAGCAGCTATCAGATTAATGACAACAACGTCACGTTGCTGACACCTGAAGAGTTCTCAGCCTATAAAAAGGTCCGCGCCATGCCAGATGGCCCCGAAAAACAGAAGGCCATGGCAGCGGTGATGGCGAAATACCCCATGAAGCTGCACGCGCGTGCGTCGATCGAACGAGACCCGGATAAGTCGGCCGTATTGCGATTGCGCGATCCTGAAGGCCGCACACGCATTCTGTTGCGTGTAGCCTCCGACGGAACGCCAAGCATGCAGTTCCTCGATGCCTCAGGCAAGGTATCGCATCACTGGCCAGATGCACCTTAGAAGCTGCAATACCGATGTTGAGGGTTTATTCTTGTGTACTCGCCACAGCATTCGTCGCATTCTCCCTGGTGACGGCGCAAATAACGCCTAGGTGATCCGAATCACCGCGCAAGAAATCCAATTTTGATTGAACGTCCAAAGTTTGGCTTTCGGTATTTCCTGGAGAAAGCTGCATGTTGTAGTCCTCGGACCGCAGTTGCTGGTCGGGAGCGGTTGACCGGCTAACCGGACAGAACTCGGAAATCCGGGGTAATGTCCGAGTTGAAGCCTAAACCGGCGCTCGCAGTTTGCTTCTCAACCTAGGGAAGATCTATGTCCACTGTGCCAGCTTCGCGACACAATCGGCCGCTCCAACCCACCACTCACCCGGACTAGCTGACCAGACATCATGACTCTTGGACGGTGAAAGCAGCCTACAATCGGCCGCTTCACATTTTGGCGAAGTACAGGTCATTCCAAGTAATAGCCGAGTTATTTTCCCGGCGGCGCGACGCAACTGCTCTCGCAGATGGCATGCGCGATGTAACCTGCGGCGGTGGCGAACGCGCGGCCTTCGGAATCCATAACCGCTCCGTGTGGTTCCACGCCTTCGGTAATGATGCCGCCGTCCCACCCGCTCGTGCGAAGAACTTTCAGTGCCATTTCTTTTCCGCGCGCGAGTAAGAGATGATCGGCGACCGTCCAGGAAGTGGTGAAGGGAAGGCGATAACTGCCTGGAAGCCCAAACGGCTCGTCGGCGTAAGAGTATTTGTAGGCTTTGGAATGAAGCCAACTGTAGGTCCGCGTGAAGAGAGGATCGTCCTCCGATACGAAACCCAGGGTCGGCAGCTTCATCAATGAGCCCGGCGGGATATCGGTGAAGACGAAACTCTTGCCGTCGGTGGCGGCGGCAAAAATCGACTCGCTGCTGCCCGGTGGCGTGCCGACACAATGCTGGAGTATGGATTGGTGGAGGGCATCAGCGCGCATCGACAGGTCGCGCGCTACAGCGGGCTCGCCGAGCCGGTCAAACAACAGCGCAAGATCGCGCAACGCGTGCCAGGCGAGAACATTGTCGTAGGTGAGAAACGGCGCCTTCTGGTACTCGTCCTGGGAGTCCTGCAGGGATGAGAAGAGGCCGATATTCTCATCGAAACGTCCGAGCAAACGATCGCGCAGCAGGACGATCGCGTCACGATGCGCCTTGAGGAACGCATCGTCATCTGTGCGTTTCATGTATTCACCCATTGCGATAACGGGGGCAACTCCTTCGTCAAGCTGAAAGCCGTCTTCAAGAACAACGCCATCGATGAAGCGGCTGTGGGTACCGGTGTTTCGCAATTGAATGCCGAGGGCGTAACCAAGCGCCTCACGCGCGAGATCGGTATCAATGTCCAGCAGGCCTGGGAAACTCCAGAGCATCGCATCGCGGTCCCAGTAAGCAGCGGAGACGTAGTAACGCGGGCTGCGCGAGGTGACGCCGACCGTCTGCTCCGTGTCCAGTGTCTTACCCCAGGCGTAGAGCGCGGTGAAGAGGTAGTTGCGGTTCATCAAGACGTCGAGATCGGTGTGGCCGGTGGTGCGGATGCGTTTGCGGCACCATGTAGCTGCCTGGCGAATGATTTCGTCGGCGCCATGGCGGTCGAGGAGTTCGCGAAGCGCTTGCGCGCCATGTGCCGCGCTAAACTCTTCCACGCCCACGCCGAGCACAAAGTCTGCTTGAATTGTCTGGCCTGGGGCGAGCGTGCCCGTCTTTTGGATGTTTAGCGCAGGCGCGGCGGAAGTCGGCGGACCATTCACTTCGGCGGTCGCACCCGGATAGACAAGCGACCATGCGAAATGCGTATCGTCGGTGATGAAGCTGAAGACTTCTCCCGGATCGACCCACGGAGTCGGCGCCATCGTTCTTTCCCCGCGCAATGCGACGGGTGTGTAGGTGACGCGATCGAGCTCTCCCCACGAGGCATTCAGCCCCAACGCAACGTGAATCGTTTCCGCACGACGGTTGGTGAGCGTCATGTGGATGAAGGCAGCGTGCGAGCCCGGTGGTGCGCAGTAGGTCAGCGTCATTTCGGCGCCCGCCGATGTTTGGTGCGCGGTGGGGATCCAATACTCGATCAACTCCCAGGTCGGATTTTTCAACGGAATCGAAGTGTCGTCGATGGAGAACTGCGGCCGCAGAACTGGCACCGAGTTTCCGCCGCTGACTTGCAGCAGTCCTCGATCTCGGAGCGAGAGAACATTGAACGTCGTGAGTGCGCCGTCGATGGCGCGGACGTCGGGCAAAGCGATCCATTCGTTGCCGGTGGGTAAAACGTCATCACTTTTCAATGTGACCGGAATTCGCCGGGGTTCGTGAACGGGAGCCTGCGCCCGCGATGCGACGGGAACGAGACAGAGTAGTACAAAGAGTGCGCGAATCAAGCGAAGTTGTTTCATCGAGGGGAAGTGTACACGCGTCGTCAATTTCCAGCGCATGGCCGCGTTCCATTTTTCACCATCTCGGCTGCAGCTTCACGGGAGACTTGCGATGCTGTGTTAGCATGGCGCCCATTGCAGAGGAAAAGCGATGTCGAATGTTCTCACGCGTCGTGAGTTTCTCGCGAGGGCGAGCACGGCGGCTGCCATCGCGCTCGCTCCTGGCCTCCGTTTGCGCGGAGAGGTTGCGAATTCTCCGTTCCGCATTGCCGTTATCACGGACGAAGTCTCAGAAGATTTTGGCCACGCGTGTGAGATAGCCTCGCGGGAATTCGGGATGCGATGGGTCGAACTTCGCGAACTTTGGAACAAAAACATTCTCGATCTCAACCCGCAGGAAATCTCCGAAGCGCAGCGCATTCTCAGGAGATTCGATCTGCGGGTGACCGACATTGCGAGTCCGCTATTCAAAGCGGATTGGCCCGGGGCGCCACGATCGAAGTTCAGCCAGCGCGATGAGTTCAGAGCAGGGTTCACGTTCAACCAGCAGGATGAGGTTCTGCAACGCGCGACGGCACTGGCAAAAGCGTTCGGCACGGACCGGGTACGATGCTTCGACTTTTGGCGTATCGAAGGACAAGCGCCGTATCGCGCCGCGATCAATGAGAAGCTCCACGAAACCGCGGAAAAGGCGGGAAGGAACAACATAATTCTGCTTCTCGAAAACGAAGAGGCTTGCAATACTTCGACCGCGGCGGAAGCTGCGAAGGTGCTTGCGGCGGTACCGTCGTCGAACCTGATGTTCAATTGGGACCCGGCAAATGCCGCTGCATGCGGTGAGCGTCCCTATCCAGATGGCTACCGTTTGCTTCCGAAGAACCGCATCGGACATTGCCACTGCAAGGACACAGTGAAGCGTGGCCGCGAATATGAATGGCAAGCGATGGGCAAAGGCGCGGTGGATTGGGTGGGCCAGTTCAAGGCGTTCAAACAGGACGGGTATCACTCTGCTGTCAGCCTGGAAACCCATTGGGACGGAGGCGGCTCGCCGGAACAGTCCTCGCGAAAAAGTTGGGCCGGCATGAAAGAGATCTTGCAGAAAGCGGAAGCTCTATAAGCACTGATTTGGGAGCGAACATGGCAGACGATTCGCGACGAGCGTTCATCAAGCGTGCAGCACTCGGCACGGCCGCCATTCTCAGTTATCCGGCTGCGCAGGTGCTGGGAGCAAACGACAGGCTACGGGTTGGGATCATCGGCGCGGGAGGACGGGGCATGGACCTGGTGGACGACTTGCGCAAGGTTCCTAGCACCCAGCTTGTCGCCGTGGCCGACGTCTATCGACGAAGACGCGAAGAGGCGCGAAGAGTGGTGCCTGGCGTCGAGGTGTTCGACGATCACCGGCGTCTGCTCGATTTGAAGGATGTTGATGCGGTCATCGTAGCGACTCCACTACACACCCATGCGCGGCATTTTCTCGATACGCTCGCCGCGGGCAAGGACCTCTACGCCGAGAAGACTATGACGTGGTCGGTTTCAGAAGCGGAGGAATGCCTCGCGGCGGCCCAGAAATCGGATCGCATTGTGCAGATCGGGCTACAGTTTCAAAGTGGCGGCGCCCTTGCAGACGCGAAGAAGTGGATCAAAGAAGGCAAGGTCGGAAAAGTCACGCATGTTGAGTCGTGGATGAGCCGCAATTCTCCGCACGGGAAAGGGCAGTGGGTGCGTCCGGTCCAAGCCGATTGCACCGCGGAAAACGTGAATTGGAGTGCGTTCCTCAATGGCCGGCCCGATCAGCCGTTCGATCCGTACCGGTTTATTAATTGGCGGTTGTTCTGGGAATTCTCCGGCGGAAACGTCACCGAAAACATGGTCCACCAAGCGGCGTGGATCATGTCGGCTCTCGATTTGCCGATGCCGACTGCCGCCTACATGGCGGGCGGAGTCTTTTCCGAGAAGGATGGCCGAGACGTCCCGGACACGATCGCGGTNNGGCGAGTCCGGTGAGTACGTGCGCTATTTTCC
This sequence comes from Acidobacteriaceae bacterium, assembly GCA_003151155.1. Classification (GTDB taxonomy): domain Bacteria; phylum Acidobacteriota; class Terriglobia; order Terriglobales; family Acidobacteriaceae; genus Korobacter. Next base: position 8,582 of record PLWX01000254.1, on the reverse strand, counting down.
GGAGAAGGCGAATCGCCCGCACGGCGCCGCTGCACTCGGCGCCGCGAAGGACCAGGACCACATGACGAACTGGGTGGAATGCATCCGGAGCCGAAAGCCCCCGAACGCACCGGTGGAGATCGGTTATCGATCGGCAGTGGCCGCTCACATGGCGAACCTATCCTATCGTCACAAGACGCGAATGACGTTCGAAGCCGCAAAAAGCACTGCGCCGGAATTCTGAACTATTCGGTTTGTGATTTCTGTGGCGCGGCCGCGGTGGATTGGCGCACGATCAATTCTGTTTCGAGATAGTATTCCTGGCCTTTGTGCCGCTTCAGCTTCAGCATCTTATCGAGAGACTGAAACGCGATCCGCCCGAGCTGTTCGCGGGGAACGCGAATAGTAGTGAGCGGCGGACGGGCGAGAAATGCAAATGAAATATCGTCGATTCCAATGACCGACATGTCGCGCGGCACGCGCACACCGGTTTGCTCCAAAGTGTTCATCGCGCCCATGGCGATTAAATCGCTGCCGCAGAAAATCACAGTCGGCTTTTCTTTCGCGGCGAGAACACTCTTTACCGCGGAGGCGCCGGCATCCACGCCATAGTCGCTCGACAGCACCGGATGAGGATCCATTTTGTGACGGCGCAACCCGGAGACAAGCGCATTTTTGATGATGATCGCGGTCCGGTTGTCTTCGGGGCCGCTGATCACGGCGGCCCGGCGATGTCCGAGTTTCACCACATGCTCAATGGCCTGTGAGATACCGCGCAAGTAATCGATGGCGATGTTGCTGACCAGCGAAGCGGAAGAACCAAGATTGCAGAACACAGTGCCGATGCCCGCCTCGACCAATTCGTCCACGGCGTGCTCATCCAGCGAGGAGGTCACGATCGCGACCCCGCGCACATCGCTCTCGATGAGCTTCTGCATGATCGCGCCTGTCCTGCCTGGGCTGTACTCAGTGTTACATAGCAGGACGTCGAACCCGCGCTCCCATGCTTCCGCCTGAAATCCGCGAATGATCTCCGGAAAGAACGGGTTTACGATCTCCGAGATCACGAGACCAAATAGATCGCTGCGCCCGGTGGCGAGCCGGCGCGCGTGCACGTTCTTGTGATAGTTGAGTTCGCGAACAGCCTGCAGGACGCGGCGGGCGGTTTCGGGTGCGATGTAGTGACTGCGGCTGAGGACGCGGGAAACCGTGGCTTTGGAAACTCCGGCGCGGGCCGCGACCTCGCTCATGGTATGGGGCATGGATGCTTTGTTCGAACGTGATGCCTTACTGCCAGTCGATATTACGGAACTGCTCGGGCCGTATGCAACGCTAACACGGCTGTGACGGGAATCGACAGGGTTTCGGGGAGCGCGGAGGAAAAGAGCTTGACTTCGCCCGGCGCAGGGAATACAAGTTTGAGCGCATTCTGAAACCGGTTACAGAAATCGGTTGCAACGATGACCCATTTGCTCCAGGACGTCCTTCGCCAGCCCGCGGAACTACATCGGACCCTCCATTCTCTTGTGCAGCCGTCTTCGGCGGTGCTGCAGGAAGCGGCGGAAACGATCCGAAGTGCGCGCGAGGTGTTCCTCACCGGGGTGGGCGCCAGTTGGCATGCCGCACTCTGCGTTCAGCCGTTGTTCGCCGCGTCGGGACAACGAGTTTACATGCAGGAAGCGCCCGAACTGCTGCACACGGGCAGCTTTTCGCCGACATCGGTGGTGGTTCTTCTCTCGCGCAGCGGCAAGAGCGTCGAGGTCCTGAGCCTGTTGTCGAAGGCGCGCGAAAGCGGTGCAACTGTCATCGGCATCACCTGCTCGGCAGACGGTCCTCTGGCGCGAGATGCGAAGATTCCGATTGTTCTTGGGACCAAACGCGATCACGCAATTTCGGTGAATACCTATTCGTCCCTTGCAGCCGCCGCCGGAGCTCTGGCGAGTTGCACCGGACCCGGATTTGACAGCCGTCTCGTCTCTGCCCTGCTGAGTTCCGTGGACTACGTCGCGCGCCTCCTTCCCGAATGGCAGCAGCAGGTGGAGAATTCTCGCTGGCCCGACATCCATGCCGCCACGTATTTTCTTGGGCGCGGTTGCAGTTTCGGGACCTGCCATGAAGCCCGCCTGCTCTGGGAGGAAGGGGCAAAAACACCAGCGACCGCAATGGGAACCGGGGCATTTCGCCACGGCCCGCAAGAGATCGTGACCGCAGAGACACAATTCGGAGTTTGGATCGATGGCAACTGCATGCGCGAGCAAGACCTAGCGGTAGCGCGCGATCTCGAGCAGTTGGGTGCAAAGGTGATGTTGGCCGGTCAGAGGCTCCCCAAGTCGCATGGGGCCCTCAGGTTCGAACTTCCGGACATACCCGCAGAGTGGCAGTTCCTGATTGACGTGATTCCCGCACAGCTTTGTGCAGAGCGACTGGCGCGGCGTAAGGGAGTGGACTGCGATTCATTTCGAATCTGTTCGTACATCGTGGAGGGAGAGTACGGACTGCTGACGCCCGAGGCGACAGGTGAGAAGGCCAAAGGGTAGCCGGCGAACCACATCTTCGATCGAAGGGAGAATGCAGTGAAACACCGGATAACGTTGGCGACTGTCGGTTTGCTTACGGTGCTTCTCTCGGTGCTGTGTTCCGCTCAGGACACGGCGTCACTCACGGGTACAGTTCGGGACAAAACCGGCGCCCTGGTTCCGAATGCCAAGGTCGAACTGCGCAGCAAAGTAAACGGCCTCACGCGCGAGCTGGTTACAAATTCAGAAGGATCTTACCTGGGAGCCGCACTTCCGCCGGGGCAATACGATGTGATCGTGTCGGCGGCCGGTTTTAAGAAATACGAAGCGCACGACGTGACCTTGCGAGTCGCCCAGAATGCACGTATTGACGTCGTCCTCCAGGTCGGGAATGCGGAGAGCGTAGTAAACGTCCAGGGTGAGGGCCTGGCCACGGTGAACACGCAAACTTCGGAGGTGGCGGGAACGATTACCGGGAAGGAGATTCGGCAACTCGCGTTGAACGGGCGCAACTTCACGCAGTTGATTACGCTCGTTCCCGGCGTCAGCAACCAGACGGGCCAGGACGAAGGCGTGGTAGGCGTCGCGGGCAATGTGAACTACTCCGTGAATGGCGGCCGGACCGAGAACAATAACTGGGAAGTAGACGGCGGCGATGTGATGGACAATGGCAGCAACTTTTCGCTGAACGTTTATCCCAGTGTGGAGGCGCTCGACGAAGTCGAAGTGCTGACCTCGAACTATGGCGCGCAATATGGCAAGAATGCGAGCGGCACCGTCGAAGTGGAAACGAAGTCCGGTACAAACAAATTTCACGGTTCGGCTTATGAATTCCTGCGCAACGAAGCATTCAACGCACATAACTACTTCGATCCGCCCGACACTCCGAAGCCGCCTTATAAAAAGCATGAATTTGGATACACGATCGGCGGGCCGATCTGGAAAAACCATACATTTTTCTTCTGGTCGGAAGGCTGGCGCCGCGAGAACGTTCCGCAGAATTTCTATACGTCAGTGCCGTCCGCGGCGAACCGGAAAGGAGACTTCAATGACGTATGCAACGTTCCCGATCCCACGGACTGTCCCATCGACCCGAACACTGGAAATCCATATCCCGGAAATCGAATTCTGTCCATCGATCCGAACGCGAAGGCGCTGCTCGGGATGATCCCGCTGCCGACCGTGAACACGAGTCTTGGGCCGGTGTTCGAAGCGGCAGTGCCGCAGCCTATGCGATGGCGCGAGGAACTCTTCCGGATCGACCAGGACATCAACCAGAAGAACCGCGCGACGTTTCGCTACATTCACGATCAATGGGACCTCACGAACGCCTCCGTCACCTACGGCGGTGAGAGCTTTCCGACGATCGGTACGCACTTCGTAGGGCCGGGCGTAAGTGTGGTGGCTCGCCTGAGCACCACTTTTTCGCCGACATTGTTGAATGAGTTCGTAGCGAGTTACACCACCGATCACATCGATCTGGTCAATACCAATCCCTCGGTGTGGACGCGCCCCAGCGACTTCACGATGACGGGCCTCTTCCCCACCAATGGAGGGAAGCTTCCGGATTTCTGTGTTTCTACCAACGGCGCATATGGCGGCGGGTTCTGCGAAGGCCCAACGGCATTTCCGTGGCACAATTCAAATCCCACTTACTCCTATCGCGACAACGTTACGAAGATCCTGGGCAAACATAACCTGATGTTCGGCGGCTATTTTGCAGCCTCCCAGAAAAACGAAATGGCCTACGTGGACGTCTCCGGCGATTTGTACTTCGACAGCACATCGCCGGTTTCGACCGGCAACGGCTTCGCCGACATGCTGATGGGGAACATCGCGAACTTCGCGCAGGACAGCTCACAGCCGAAATACTACGTTCGCTATAAATTCTTCGAGCCATTTATCCAGGACGACTACCACATTGCCAAGAATCTCACATTGAACGTGGGCTTCCGGCTGAGCCTGTACGGCACCTTCCGTGAGATCAAGAAGCAGGTCTACAACTGGAACCCGTCCGCCTACAGCCGGGCAAATGCACCAGGTATCGATGTGGACGGCAGCGTGACGGGCCAGGTTGGTGCGCTGCTCTTGACTCCGGGCACGACAGCCTATGACGGCATCGTTCAATGCGGTGCGGGAGGAACGCCGCTCCCCTGCATGAAGGGACACCTCTTCAATCCCGCGCCCCGCATTGGTTTCGCATGGGACCCATTCGGCAAAGGCAAGATGTCGATTCGCGGGGCGTATGGAATTTTCTTCGACCACACGAATGGCGAAGAGGGAAATGCCGAGTCGCTCGAAGGCACGCCACCACTGGTGCAGGAACCCCTGCAGTACAACATTCAGGGATACACCAATATCGGGGGGGATGGAATTCTGTTTCCGCTCTCCGCGATCTCGATTCCTTCCAACCAGGCTATCTGGCCCTACGTCCAACAGTGGCACCTGCATGTGGACCGCGATCTTTTCAAAGGCATGGTCGGAAGCATTGGGTACGTCGGAAGCAAAGGAACGCACTTGACGTTACAACGCGAGATGAACCAGGTGCGTGCCGTACCGGCTTCCCTGAACCCGTTCAAGGCAGGACAGCCGATTACCGATGACATATGCAATTCACAGGGGGGAAGCGCGCTGCACCCGACATTCGACGTGAATGGAAACGAAGTGGGCGGAAAAGCCGCAGTCAATCTCGCGATTGCCTGCGGAAATGATCCTGACCCATTTCGTCCGTACTACAGCCTGGGATCGATCCAGAGGGTGGAGCCGCAAGCCAACTCGAACTACAACTCATTGCAGATCTCGGTTCGGAGAACGGCTGCCCCACTGACGCTCGATGTGGCCTACACATACGCGCATTCGCTCGACAATTCTTCCGACAAAGCTGACAGCAATTTCGTCGATTCGTACAACACGCACAAGAACTACGCGAGTTCGAATTTCGACCAGCGGCAGATCTTCACCGTGAGCTGGGTATACGATCTGAAGTTCTTTGGCGGGCACGGATTCTCTCGTACCGCCCTCGGCGGGTGGGAGTATTCGGGCATTATGACTACGCAGAGCGGCACACCATTTTCGGTGGTGAACGGAATTTACGGGGATAGCGCGGGCGTTGCCAATGGAACCGGCACTGGGTCTTATGCGGACATTGTGGGTGACCCGAACGCGTTGCCCAGCCATCTGTACGCGTCCGGCGTGAAAGGACCGCTGGTATTCAATCCGAAGGCGTTTGTGGCGACGGAAGGGTTGACATTCGGAGACTCAGGACGCAACGTACTCAACCTCCCACATCGGACGCAATTCGACATGGCGCTCTTTAAAACCTTTAAACCGGTGAAGGAGGCAAACCTGCAGTTCCGCGTGGAAGCGTTCAACATCTTCAACCACACGCAATTCTCCTCAATCGATAACTACGTGGGTACGGATTTCTTTATGCGCGCGACCAGTGCACACATGGCACGCGTGGTNNCAGCTTGCATTGAAGTTTGAGTTCTAGAAGTGCCGCATGCGGACCAACAAGACCATGATCGGGGCGGTGGACATTGGCGGCACAAAAATCGCCGTGGGAATCGTGGACGATGCGGGAGCAGTGCTCGCAAAGCGAGACACTCCTTCGGGAACGCAGTGCGCCTACCGAGAGGGGTTCGCCAGAATTGTCGAGATGCTGCGAGCCACTTCGCAGGAATGCGGAGCTGAGATTGGCGGGATTGGGATCGGTTCCACGGGGCCGGTCGATCCGTTTACGGGGGGCTTCGGGGACGTGGATCTTCTGCCTCTTTGGCGACACACAAATCCCGTAGAAGAGCTTACGGCGATCTTTGGCGTCCCGGTCGCGGTGGAGAACGATGCAGATGCGGGCGCTCTGGGCGAAGCTGCCTGGGGCGCGGGCCAAGGCAAGCAGCGGCTCATCTATGTGACGATCGGCACGGGGATTGGTGGAGGAATAATCCTCGACGGCCAACTCTACCGCGGCGTTGATGGAGCGCATCCGGAGATCAGCCACCACGTGATGGATTTTTCGGGACCCGCATGTTCATGCGGGCTGCGGGGATGCTGGGAGATCCTCGCGACCGGACCAGCGATGTCAGCATGGTTCCACAGCCAGCCGGCGAATGAAGCGAGTGAAGAAGTGTCGGCACGCGAGATTTGCGAAAAGGCCCGAGCCGGCGACGCATTGGCACGACGCGCGGTGGAACGCGAAGCAGATTTCCTCGGGATTGGACTCGCAAACCTGATCAACTTATTCACTCCGGACACGATTGTTCTCGGAGGAAGCCTCATGAAGAGCGCGGACCTGCTGCTGAATCGAGCCCGGGCTGTAGTGCGGCAGGGCTGCCGCTTCGTCCCGGCGCAAAAATGCGAGATCGTGCCGGCGTCCCTCGGAGAAGACGCCAATCTTATCGGCGCAGCGCGGGTTTGGCATCACCGTTTCGCGCATTCCAGGATGAAAGAGAAAGCCCGCGGATGAAAAGGAACCGCTGCCTCCTCGCCCTGATCTTTCTTACATTCTTCGTAATTTCTCTGCTGACCAACATTCTCGGGCCGATCGTGCCGGACATCATCAATAGCTATCACGTCAGCCTGGCTGCGGCAGGCTTCCTGGCATTTGCGTTCTTCATTGCGTACGGGGTGATGTCCATTCCTGCGGGCTTTCTCGTGGAACGGTTCGCGGAAAAGACGGTGATGATTGTGGCTTTCCTGGCTGCCCTTGCGGGATCGCTGAGCTTCGCCTTGTTCCCACAGTACAGAGTCGCATTGGTGTCGTACTTCGTGATCGGCTCGGGTATGGCAATCCTGCAGGTCGCGATCAATCCACTCCTGCGCGTTTCCGGCGGGGAGGAACACTATGCGTTCAATTCTGCTCTCGCTCAGCTCGTTTTCGGATTAGCATCGTTTGTGAGTCCGCGGATCTATTCCTACCTGGTTTTGAATCTCAAGTACACGCCTGAAAGAAAGAACGCATTGCTTGGAATCCTGGAGAAGGTGACTCCTCCGGAACTGCCATGGGCGTCGATCTATTGGGTATTCGCGGCTGCATCCGCGGCGATGGTTGTGATTCTTTCGCTGTCGAAGTTCCCGCGTGTGCAGTACACGGATGAAGAGCGCGCAGGATCGTTGGAAATGTACCGGAGCCTGGCTCGAAAGCGAGTCGTTTGGATGTACTTTGTCGCGATGTTCGCGTACGTGGGATGTGAGCAAGGGACGGCAGATTGGATTTCGCGTTTCCTCTCCGACTATCACGGTTTTGATCCTCACACCGTTGGGGCGAGCGCAGTTTCATGGTTCTGGGGATTGATGACGGCCGGCTGCTTCGTCGGAATGCTGCTGCTGAAGGTCTTCGATAGTCGGAAAGTCCTGATTGGCGCGTGCGCCGGGGCCCTGGTGTGTTTGTCGGCGGCACTGTTCGGTGGGCGTGAACTTTCCGTGAAAGCGTTTCCGGCGATCGGGCTCTTCGCTTCGGTGATGTGGCCGATCGTGGTTTCCCTGGCGCTGAATTCAGTCGCGGAACATCACGGTTCATTCTCAGGAATACTGAGCACCGCGATTGTCGGAGGAGCGATCATCCCGGTGGTAATTGGGCGGATTGGCGACCACCTGGGTTTGCGCGCGGGAATGACAGTCTTGTATCTCACGTTTGGAGTCGTGATGAGCGTGGGGTTGTGGGCGCGACCGCTCATCAACAATGCGACGATCGATTTGAAGAAGCCGGCAGCGCAAACCTAGAAACCGGCGCGTGTTTCGCGACCCCGGAGGCTCACTCGATTTTGGGCGCTGCGGTGCTACCCGTTCCCAGGATCTTTCTCGGAGTAGACCGTTGTAATGGAGGATTCAGCATGATAGGTTCGCTGACTTCGTCTTCGCGCTGTTCTGTACACTAAGCGCGTTCACTCAATCAGATTCCCGCCAGACAAACTCCGAAACTGATCGGGAGCACACGGCCTAGATTGACGGCGCCCTCCGCTCAATGAAAACAATTAGTGTAGGCATGACTCGCTCCCAGTTGATGAATGTGTTCACGACGGAGGGTGGGATCGCCGCCGGCAAGGCGCTGGATCGCATTCCTGCGTAACCACCGCGAAGCCATTGCCG
>PLWX01000083.1 GCA_003151155.1 Acidobacteriaceae bacterium | reverse complement strand
GCTGCCAATATGCACAAGGATCGCCGTGTACGCTATCACGCCAAGTACGAGACCAAGACTGCGGTAATCGGCATTCTGGATCGCGATGCGCGTCAGGTTCGCGCCAAGGTCGTACCCAACGTGAAGCGGGAAACCCTGCAAGCCGAGATTCTCGACAACGTGAAATTCGGTTCGCGGCTCTACACCGATAACGCCGTGGTTTATGACAATCTTCATTCGCGTTACATCCATGAGGTTGTTACTCACACTGACGAATACGTCCGTGGTCAGGTTCATACCAACGGAATTGAGAACTTCTGGAGCCTTTTGAAGCGCACCTTGAAGGGCAGCTATGTTGCCGTGGAACCCTTTCGCCTTGACGCTTACGTTGACGAACAGGTTTTTCGCTTTAACAACCGTTCCACTAAAGACAACCCTATTGATGATCGTGACCGCTTCGATCTCGCCATGTATGGCATCGTTGGCAAGCGTTTGACCTTCGCCGAAATCACTGGCAAGGTCGGAGAAACGAGCTTCTAGGCCTTGGCGTAGAAAACGTGGGCCGAAATCCACCTAGGACGACCTAATCGCTCTTTTGGCTATGGACAAACACACATTGGTAACGATTGCCGTGACAGCAGCCGTCACGACCGTGATGATCGGCCTATTGAACTGGGCATTCTCCATCTTCAATGCGATCATCCCAATCAGCAGCACCAGCGAAAAAGTTAAGAAAATATTCAGCACGAGTACGAGTCGATGGATTCTGTTCGACAGCATATGGCTCCTGTTTAACAGTTGGAACTTGTATTCATTCACCCGCGAGACGACGCCCGTTACCCATGCGACGATTATTCGTGGCTGCATATTGTTGGGCGGTGTTCTCGTCATGCTAGTGGACCTCGGGATACGCCTTGGAAAGTTATTCATGGAACGACAGATGGCCAAACTAAAGGCTACTTACCCGGAACCGAGGTAGCTTGGGGCCGCTTTTTCTTCTTAGGGGGCTTCGTTTTAGCCGTTTTTTCAGCCTCCAGCTTCTCTTTGATCTCGATATGCGGAACCTTGAGAAGCTGGGTCATCGTATCGTCAAACTTTTCGTATTCACCATTCTTCTTGTCTTTCATAGCTCTCCCCGCTTCAGCGCAGCCTCAAGTTCACGCTGCCGTTTCTCTATTTCAGTCAGTTTCGCCTTGCGAGCTTCTAAGCTCACTTTCAATTTTCGAGGAGATCGCACCTTGCGACCTTTTTCATCAATCTTCGCAGCCAACTTCTGCATGAACTGAAGAACATTCGACAGCGCACTAGCAGCATGATGCTCGTTATAGGACTTCCGCTTATGGCTCACTTGGTTGCGGTATTCGTCTTTAAATCCGTAGAACTGTGCAATGCAGCCGCGATAGAACTCCAGAATCTCGTCCTTTTCTGGCCCACGTTTCATCGTTTGCGTCAGAGCGTCTGGAACTTTATTCATCTCCCGCAGAATGTCTTGCCACTCTGCCCATTCGAGCGGCTTGTTCTTGACGGTTACCTTCATCCGTCTAGCCAAACCACGCAGTCCGACCTCGGCCACCCTCATGAGATGGAATACGCAAGCCGTATTACGCTCTAAGGAGTAACAGTACACAGCTTCTTCAATATCTTCCTTTGCCGAAGGGAACCGCTCCCATGCGAGTTCCCATGGATTCTCCAGTATTTCGCCATCGCGTTCGTTTTCCAGCATTTGATCCATCGGGAGCACTTTTGCGTCTGCGATGAATGCAAATCTTCGCTGGGAAAGTTCGGGGCCAACGGCGTCCCATAAAACATCCAATTCGGCTCCCAATTGTTTCCAAGTTGGAGCACCATAGATCCCGCCTAACAATGGCATGATCCTTTTTCTAATAACCGCTACAGATGCTGGGAGTTTGATCTCGCGGCATCGTATTAGGTACCGGGACACTAAAACAGTGATGTCCGGCAGAACGCGCTGGTCAATGTCCTCGTCTACTCCGCTGCGAGTTCGAAAATGAGCAACCCACTTATACTTACTGAGGCCATGAACGAGTTCTGCGAATTCCCAGCCGTCGAACTTTCTCATAATGTCCAGTAGGCTAACGATTTGCAGGGGCAATTTACACCCCCGCTTTCTTGGGGGCCATCTTCCCGCGCAGGAAATGATTCGTCAAGTATATTATTGCCCGCCTAACCCTCTGAAAACAATAGATCGAGGGGAGGGGTATGGGTACCCACGCCGAACCGCCGCACACCTCGCTTCAAGAAGACTGCGGCAGACGACGAACCAGCCCTAATCGCTGCCGACCAGGAACTTGTACTGACGGTCCGTGAGCGGCACCACCGAGAGGCGCGATTGCCGCAGCAGTGGCGAGTCTTTAAATCGCGCGTCGGCCTTCATCTCGGCGAGCGTCTTCGACACCTCGAGACCCCTGCCGGCCTTGATTTTTGTCATCGGCTTTTTAGGATCACTTGCGTCCACCGACACGACCGTCGCCGTCCCGATGGCACGTTTCTCATCGCCCGTGTGGTAGATGATTAGCTGGTCTCCAGCTTTCATTTCACGAAGATTCTTCACCGCCGCGGGATTGGTAACGCCATCCCAAACGGTCTGCTTGTCACGTTGGAGATCCTCGAACGAATAAACACTTGGTTCAGTCTTGAGAAGATAGAACATGGCTGGTTTGCTCCTCAAAAAGGGTGCAGCCCAGAGAGAATACTCGCTTTCGAAATTTGTCGCAGGAGAATGACGTATGAACGCAGTCAAATTGAAGATTGGTCGGCTTTAGAGGACGATTTTAGAACTCTGACTTTTGCAGTCGAAAATTTGAACTCAGCTTTTCAGTGAGATAGGCGGGAATTGAGAAAATGGTCGGGACGGGCAGATTTGAACTGCCGACCCCTCGCACCCCAAGCGAGTGCTCTACCAGGCTGAGCCACGTCCCGACGGGTTCTCTTCTCCGCCCTGGGCCCGGAGAGGACCAGCGGAGAAGAAGGGGTTAAACAAAGATTCTACACGACGCGTGCAGCCGCCGCGAGTTACTGCGCCGGTGGCACGTAGTCCTTCGGTTTTTCCGCGCCTTCCCCGAAGAAAAACGCTTCCATCTGTTGCACCAGGAATTCCTGGTGTTCCTTCTTCCACGGCTGGAGGCGGTATTCGTTGAGCAACATCTTCTGGTGCTCGGTCCACTGCTGCCATGCCTGCTTGGAAACGTTATTATAAATCTTCACTCCGAGTTCGCTGTCGAAGGGCGTCTCGTCCAAGCCTTCGGCTTCTCGTCCTAACTTTACGCAATGCACCATGTGCGCCATGAATAAATTGTAAACCTTAACGCGCCTTTCGGGGCCGCTTCTCGGGCCTCCTGGGCTCATCTTCCACCACGGCAAATTGCAGCTTGCGCTGCATGCGGTCGATGCGGTCGAGGATCACCCGCACCCGGTCGCCGAGTGAGAACGTTTTGCGGCTGCGCTCGCCGATGATCTGCTTGGTGTTTTCGTGATAGTTGAAGTGATCGCCCTGCAAGGTCATTAGCGGCACCAGGCCTTCGATGAACAGGTCGGTGAGTTCGACGAACAAACCGTACTTCGTCACGCTGACGATCAGGCCGTCGAACTCTTCTCCGACGCGGTCCTGCATGAACTTGATCTTCTTCCACTCGAGCAGTTCACGTTCGGCGGCATCGGCTCGACGCTCGGCATCGCTGGATTCTTCGGCGATGCCCTTCAACAAGTCTTCGGGAATCGGTCCGCCCAACGGCGCGCGATGCTCTTCGTGATCTTTTTTGCCGCGCTTTTTTTCTGTGCCATCGCGCTTCGCCCACGGCGAAGGTGAGCCGAGTTCGTTCACCTTGCCACCAACGCCAATTGGAACGCCTTGATCGTTCTCTTCGGCCTGTTCTTTTAGCACCTGTTTCAGAATGCGATGCACGATCAAGTCCGGATAACGGCGAATCGGCGAGGTGAAATGCGTGTAACTCGAAGCAGCCAGCGCGAAGTGGCCTTCATTCTGTTCCGAATAACGCGCCTGTTTCAGTGAACGCAACATGAGGAAGCTGAGAATGCGTTCTTCCGGCTTACCTTCGAGTTTCTGCGAGAGCTTCTGGTACATGCGCGGCGTGATGTGCACGTCTTTTGGGATCTCGATGGGCTTGGCGTTTCGACCACTGCCATGATGCGAGCGCTTGTCCGTTTTCAGGTGCACACGCTCGATCGGCAGGTTGCCGACGCCGAGCGAATATCCGAAGGTCGCGGCAATGTTCTCGAAATCGGCCACGCGCTTGGGATCCGGCTTCTCGTGAATGCGATAGAGCGAAGCAACGCGGCGCTCTTCGAAATAGGTGGCCACGCTTTCGTTGGCCGACAGCATGAACTCTTCGATCAAGCGATGCGCCTCATTGCGTTCCGAGCGCGTAACTCCCTTCATCAATCCGTTTTCGTCGAACTCGATGACCGCTTCGGGCAGGTCGAAATCGATCGATCCGCGCTTCTGGCGCTTGCGGTTGAGGATCGTCGCGAGGTCGCGCATGAGCTCAAAGTTCGCGACTAATGGCGCGTAACGTTTCCGTAATTCCGCATCACCCGAGAGGATTCCATGCACCGCGGTGTAAGTCATGCGTTCGGCGGAGCGAATCACGCCTTCGTTCAACTGGTAGCCGACGATCTCTCCCTGGTGATCGATCTCCATCACGCACGACAGCACCAGCCGATCGACTTGCGGCCGCAGGCTGCAAATATCAGTCGAGAGTTCGAGCGGCAGCATCGGCACCGCGCGATCGGGAAAGTAGACCGACGTTCCCCGTAGCCGCGCCTCGAGATCGATATCGGTGTCTTCGGTAACGTAGTGCGCTACGTCGGCGATATGCACCTGCAGCTCGAAGTTGCCGTTCGGTAGATTTCGCACCAGCACCGCATCATCGAAATCGCGGGCCGTTTCGCCGTCGATGGTGACGATCGGCAGCGCGCGATAGTCTCGGCGGTGTTTCAACTCCTTCGCCGGAATTTCGGAACTGAAGCTACGTGCTTCCGCCAGCAGCTGCGCCGGAAATTCATGCGGCAGGTGATGCTTGCGGATCATGATCTCGGTGTCGACGCCGAAGTCATCTTCGTAGCCGAGAATCTCGACCACGCGACCACGCGGACTTTGCGTGGGCGAGGGCCAATCGGTGATCTCGACGTTGACCACCAAATTGTCGAGGTCGGTCCACTCGCGGCGTCGCGCTTCGGTACCAATCACACGATCCGCTTCGTTGCGCTTCGCGCGTGGTCGGGGCTTCCCCTCGGCATCGGAGGCTTCGAGTCCTGGAGGCCATTCCATGCCCTTAGGAATCAAGATGTCTTGCGTGATCTTTTCGTCGATCGGGCGCACGAAGTTGAGTCGATCGCTGTTGTGGAATGTTCCGACGACGGTTGTGTGGGCACGATTCAGGGTGCGAAGGATTCTTCCTTCCGCCCGGCCATCGCGTTTATTAGCGACGATCTCTGCCAGCACTTCGTCGCCATGCATCGCCGAACCGATTGCGTGCGGCGGAATGTAGATGTCACCATCGATGGTCTTCCGCAGGTTTTCGTCCTGCGGCATCACGAAGCCGTAGCCGTCGCGATGCATGCTCAACTTGCCGGCAACGAGGTTCTGGCTCCGCGCCGTCTTGGGCATCGCATATTTTCCGGCAGCCGCAGTCACAAGTTTTCCGCGCTTGACCAGCGATTCCAGGCGGCGGGAAAGTTGTTCGCGGTCGTTGCCGCGCAGGCGCAACTCGCGCACCAGTTGCTTATAATTCGCCGACTGGTGGGCCTGCCGTTCGATATGCTCGAGGATCTGCTGTTCAGTGAGCATGGTCAGGACGATTCACCGCAAACGCGGAATGCCGCGAAAACAGGGCACACTACGGTGTTTGGCCTAGTCCGCAAACTAAGCATTCGCAGTCTCCCATAGTAGGTCGATTTGCTGATATAAGAAATGCCAGAGCTGTTGGAATATTTACACCAGACACTGGCGAGTATTCCGTCACGAGTTTAGACTGATCGTAGGGAAACCGCGAAAATCCAGCAATCCTGGTCGTCTTCGCGATCCCGTATGTTTGGTCAGTAACGTGCGAGTAACCACTCGTTCATCTCCCCTGAAAGGAATTTTTGGACCCATGATGTGGAAGCCTAATGCCGCCCCCGGAACCACCGCAACGCCTGAGCCGACCCGTCCGACGCCTGCTCCTGCTCCAACGACCGCAACCCCTTCGATGGAACCGGCGCCTGCGCCGCGTAACGCCGCGGTCAACACCTCTGAGCAAGCCACGATCGGCAAGTCGCTGGTCATTAAGGGCGAAGTTACTGGCTCGGAATCCCTTTACATCGATGGCCGCGTGGAGGGTTCGATCAACCTGCCCGGCAATCGCGTAACCGTCGGACGCAACGGCGTCGTCGCCGCCAACATCAACGCGCGCGAAGTCGTAGTGCTCGGCAAAGTGAAAGGAAACCTGACCGCGAGCGATCGCGTCGACATCCGCAACGAAGGCTCGCTCACCGGCGACGTCGTGGCGCAGCGCGTGAGTATCGAAGATGGCGCCTTCTTCAAGGGCGGCATCGATATCCGCAAGCCCGGCCAGAAAGACCAAGCGGAACCTGCCTCGACCGCCAGCGCGAAGACCGCGTGAGCAATTCCTGGAACAGACCGGGTGGGGCGNNTGAGGTGCGCAATGTTTCAAAGATTGTTCGAAATGCTTTCCTTCGGCTGTCATCATCGCCGAATTTCGAAGCCCTTTGCCGCGGCTCGATCCTCGCAGAACTCAGCGAGCGAGCAGTGGGAAAGCTTCGATAACAAATCCCCCGGTGGCCACTATGTCGTCTGCCTGGAGTGCGGCAAGAAGTTCGGCTACGACTGGTCGCGGATGAAGATGATCCGCTAGAACGGACTGCCGCGGATCATCGCAACTCCTCAGAGCTCCAGCTGTGACCGCAACTAAGACAAGGCGCATTGCAAGACATCGCATTGGCGGCGATTCGCGGTAGGCAATCCTACCGCTCAGCAACTATCATGTCCGCCATGCTCTCGAAAGCCTCGTCGCTCGTCGTTGCCTGCCTTTTGCTACCGCTCGCCATTGGGGCGCAAACGCCATCCGCCCCCAAGATCGCCGTGAAATACGGCTCCAATCCGGCAGCTGGTAAGACCTTCACGCACGATGGCATCCGGCTCTATTACGAGACTTACGGCGCTGGAGAACCGCTGCTGCTGGTTCACGGCAATGGCGGGAATATTGGTGATTTCAAGGAGCAGATCGCATACTTTCGCAAGCACTACCGGGTGATTGCCATGGACAGCCGCGACCAGGGCAAATCCGGCGACAGCCCTGACAACATCACCTACGAGAAGATGACGGACGATCTCGCCGCCCTGCTCGAGCACCTGCACACCGGGCCGGTCTATGTGCTCGGGTGGAGCGATGGCGGGATTGAGGCGCTACTGCTGGGCGTGCGGCATCCGGAAAAGGTGACGAAGATTGCCGCAATGGCCGCGAACCTGAATCCCAGCGAGCAAGCCATCTATCCCGAGGTCTTCGCCGCGTTCAAACCGATGATCGATGCCATGCCCGCCACCGAGCGCGAGACGCCGGAGGGCAAGCGCGAGTTGAAGGTCACACAGATGTTGTTCGACGAGCCGCACATTCCGGCCGAGTCGCTGGAGGCAATCAAGGCTCCCACACTTATTCTCGCCAGCGATCACGACCTCATTCGCGACGAGCATACCCTCGACATCTACCACCACATCCCGAACAGCGAACTCTGCATCTTTCCCAACGCTACCCACATGATTCCCTACGACGACCCCGCGCGGTTCGATGCGACGGTTGACCACTTCTTCAGCACGCCGTATGTGAAGATTGACCGCGTGAAGACGATGTTCAAGTCATACGAGGCGATGAAGGCCTCGCAAAAGTAGCGCTTATTACGGCTCTACCCCGCCGCTGGTCTCTTCCGCAATTTCCGTGGGTGCGTCCACGACCGCTTTCTTGCGTCGCAGGGTGCCGGGTAACTCCGACTTCGTCAGCTTCAATCCCAACCCTACAATCAGTGCCCATACTGCGGTCGCGATTGCGAACGCGAGAACGTCGTCTTTGCGCGAGGCCGCCACGGGAACGATGCGCGCGGCATACCACGCGGCAAATCCAGCTACCGCGGCGGTCAGGAAGACCTTCGTCATTTCTCCCCACTTCAACTCCGCGATGCGCACAAGCCGAGCACGATCGAGCAGGATCACCATGGCTAGCGTGTTGAGCAGGATGCCGACGTCGGAGGCGATCGCGAGCCCGACCACACCGTGCTGGTGGTAAAGCAAGTTGTAGATCGGTATCGAAGCGATCGTAATCAGCGTGCTTGCGACCATCGGAGTGAGGGTATTGCCGGCTGCGTAAAACGCCCGTGCGTACAGCGCCTGTGCCGACCACAATGCAAGGGAAAGTGCGAACCAGAAGAAATAGACCGCGGTCTCTTGCGAGTCCTGAAAGTGGAAGCGTCCGCGGCGATAGGCCAGATCGATGATCGGCAACGAGGCAGCCATCATCCATGCGCTTAACAGCAGTGACGCGGCGGCCATGCGGTAAACCGAGTCGTTGACCTGCCGGGCGAATTCCTGGCGCTTCCCTTCCCCAAATAGCCGGGCGAAGAACGGCAGAGAGGCTTGACCAGTCGCCTGACCAAGCACAGCGATGGGAACGGCGAAGAGGCGTTTGGCGAAGTTGAGGCGGGTGATGTCGCCGGCACCGTGGCTGGCGAAGAACCGCAGGATCCAATCATCGGCGGTAACC
The DNA here is from genome assembly GCA_003151155.1 of Acidobacteriaceae bacterium. Lineage (GTDB taxonomy): Bacteria > Acidobacteriota > Terriglobia > Terriglobales > Acidobacteriaceae > Korobacter. Next base: position 89,632 of record PLWX01000083.1, on the reverse strand, counting down.
AACGAGACGCCTAGCATCAGGGGAATCGAGAGGCGGATCCATTCGCGGAAGCCTTGATCACGATAGTTGAAGTTGAGGCGGAACCCAATGTTGGTCTTGCGCGCGCCAATGGCATTCACCAGAAAGGGTCCAGCAAAGCTGCCGACAAGCGCGCCGATAGCCAGCGACGAGATGCCATAGCGGCGCGCGCCGAGAACACCGCCAAGGATGATGAAGACGTTATAAAGCAGTGGACCAAGAGCCGGGAGAAGGAAAAGCCGACGCGAAAGCAGCACCGCCGAAACCACTCCGCCGACATAGAAGAAGACCTGCGCGGGCAGGAGGATTCGGGTCAGTTGCGAACAGAGCGCGACCTGGTCGGGGTTGAATCCGCGAAAGTACCAACGCGTGAATGCAGGCGTGTAAACCTCACCGATCACGATCAGTGCGAGGAGAACGGTCGAGATGATGGTGATGATCGCGGAGAAGGTCTTGCGCGCGTCCTCTTCCTTGTCCTGTGAGAGATAGCGGCTGTAGATGGAGATGAAGGTGATCGAGGCGGTGCCGCCGGCGAGGATGTAGTTCAACCAGTCGGGCAGGGTGAAGGCGGCAACGTAAGCATCGGTCTTGGTGCCGGCGCCAAACGCCCACGCGATGTAGATCTCGCGGGCGTAGCCGATGACACGCGAAAGCATGACCGCCGACATCAGCAGCAAGGTCGCGGAGAAGGCGCTGTGCTGGTGTGAGGGACGCAGGGCACGCGCGGCACGGCTGAAGAAGCTGTTCGGCGAAGCGGTGGACATTCCTGCCGATTCTACATGGCATGAACGCGAGGCCGGCCAGCAGCATCTAAGCAGTGTGCCTGACTGATAAAATCAACTCACGGCTCCAATCCCTACAGAAAGCTCAATCAATCCATGATTCATCCTTGGCACGACATCAGCCCCGGCGAGCACGTTCCGCAGGAGTGCAACGCAGTCATCGAAATCCCTTTCGGCTCGAGCGTGAAGTATGAGCTGGATAAACAGAGCGGAATGATCAAGCTGGACCGTGTGCTGTACTCAGCGGCTTACTATCCGGCCAACTATGGTTTCATTCCGCAAACGCTGGCTGAAGACGACGATCCGCTCGATATTCTTGTGTTCTGCCAGGAGCCGGTGGTTCCGCTAACCATCATCCAGGCGCGCACGATCGGGCTGATGACGATGATCGACGGCGGCAAGCCCGACCACAAAATCATCGCCGTGGCCACGCACGATCCTGAATTCAACTCGTACAAGGAAGCCAGCGAAATGCCGAGCCATCGCTTGCAGATGCTGCGGCGCTTCTTCCAGGACTACAAGGTTCTCGAGGGCAAAGAGGTCGAGGTCGATGAGTTCCAACCCTCCGCAGCGGCTTTCCCCATCATCGAAGATGCACTCGCACGTTACAGCAAGCAGCGGCGCAAGGGATTCAGCAAAGCGAGCCTGTGATGCAGCGCGTGGTGCTCAAAGGCAAACAGATTCGTCTGGAACCGCTGGAGCTTGATCACACGGATGCGCTGGTTGCGGCATCCGCGGGCGATGCGGAACTGTATCGCTGGAGTCCGGTGCCGCAGACGAAAGAGGCCGCGACAAAGTACATCGAGACCGCGCTGGCCTGGAGCGAAGCCGGAAAAGCACTCGCATTCGCGGTGGTGCGATTGAGCGACGAACAAGTCGTGGGCTCGACGCGCTTCTTCGAGATCGAACGCTTCGCGTCGCCTGCGGGACACGATCGTCATGCACTTGCAACGCCGGACGTTTGCGAAATTGGTTACACGTGGTATTCGCGCTCGGCAGTTCGCACGGCGGTGAATACCGAAGCCAAGCTGCTCCTGCTCACCCATGCGTTTGAAACGTGGAAGGTGTTGCGCGTCTGTCTGCACACGGACATTCGCAATGAGCGCTCACGGGCGGCGATGGAACGCATCGGCTGTAAGTTCGAGGGAATTCTGCGTGCACATCGCATAGCAGCGGATTTCATTGCGCGCGATTCGGCGCGCTATTCGATCGTTGCGGCGGAATGGCAAGAAGTAAAACTCAATCTGCAACGGCATCTATTGCCGAGGCAGTAATATTTTGACCGTCAATCGATTACTTTTAAGTATCTCCACCCCCTCCCCCTACGCCTTGTTTGTTTTCAGCAGTTTAGGCTATGCAAAGCCTGCAAAGTATAGAAAAAAATATGGTTAGAGGCAAATTATTGTAAACAAAGAGATTACCTTCCGTACTTGCGCCCCTTCGCTATCGGCTGACCGGGACATTCGAACACAAATCCAAGATGAACCATAAATGGGAGAAGTCACGAAGTAAGTGATGGGGCACACGGGTGCCTGTGATGAGAGGTTTTCGCTTTGGTGGACGGGAAGGTGCCGTCCCCTGAAGGGGACTCTCTTTCCAAAGCCCTTCCCAGCGCTCACGCGCTAGGCTATTGCCTGGCGTGCCTGCGGCACTTGCAGCGAGGTTCGCATAGTTTGTAGTGTGGACACGCAAGCTGTTGGTATACCGGCCAGCAGTGAAATTTCACCCGGGCGAAACGCAAGATTCTTCGACTACGAACGCGGGAGGCGCCGCGTTCTCCGCTCAGAATGACAAATCTCAAAGATCAGATCTGGCGACACGCAGAATGACAAACGTTAAAGCGCGGCGACTTTTCTTTGAATGATAAGGAAATAGGCGGCTACCAGGATCAAGATGAAGCCGTTGGCGCCCAGGACGATGGGGGCGGTGAAGGCGGGAACGAGCCATCCGGTGAGCAGGTTGCCCATGGGCATGCCGCCACGGAAAGCACAGTTGTAGACGCTCATCACGCGGCCGCGCATTTCGTTGGTGGTGATCAGTTGGACAAGCGAGGTGACGGTGGCGAAGACCGCCATCATGCTTGAACCGACAACCACCAAGGTCACGTAATCCAACGGCAGCGACTTCGAGAGCGCGAAGACGGAGATGGCGCCGCCAAGGATGATCATCATCACGAGCGCCACCCGGCCCTTGTTGCGCATATTGCCTAGGGCGGCGATGGCGAGGGAGCCACAGATGCTGCCGACACCCATCAGCGAAAGAAGATTGCCGTAGGTCTCGGGACCGCGGTGGAAGATGTCTTTCACGAAGACAGGAATGTAAGTGCGCATCGGCATGGCGAGGGCAGTCATGCAGAAAGCAAGGATGATGAGGGCGCCCATGGCTTCGCGCTGACGAACGAAGCGGATGCCCTGCTTCAGACTCACGAACATCGATTCCTTGGTCGGCTCGGGAAAATAGCGAGCCTTGATCAGCAACAACGAGATGACGGGAGCGAGGAACGAGAGCGCGTTGAGACCGAAGCACCATTTCTCGCCGAAGCGGGCGAGAGTGATTCCGGCGAGCGCGGGGCCTATAGTCACCGCCATGTTGAACTGAATGGAGTTCAGGGCAATGGCGTTGGGCATGTCTTCGCGATCGACCAACGTCGGAATCAGAGCGGAATAGGCAGGACCGCCGAAGGCTTGCGCCAAGCCGGAAACGAAGGACAAAGCGAGGATCATCCAAACGCGCGACGGGGTGAGAAAATTCGTTGCGACGAAGATGGTAAGCACAATCGCGCTGGCCATCTGGACGTATTGCGACATGAGCAAGATCTTGCGGCGCTCGATGCGATCGGCGACGACCCCGCCAATCAACGAAAAGAGAAAAATGGGGATGCCACCCAGGAATTGATCGAGGGCGAGAAGGAACGCTGAGTGGCTGAGGCGATAGATGAGCCAGCCTTGGGCTACGATCTGCATCCAGGTACCGATACTGGAGGTGCAGGCGCCGATCCACATCAAGCGGAAATCGCGATATTGAAATGCTTTGAAGACCTTACGAATCGTGCCCATGAATGAGTGCGTTCTGTAGAGTATCTTCGCACGGGCGGGTTCGGCAACTCGCCTGTCCCAGCCGGATCATGCAAAATAGTCGAATGACGGGTTTACGGATTGACAAATGGCTGTGGGCGGCTCGTTTTTTCAAGACGCGAGGGTTGGCCAGCAAGGCGTGCGAACTGGGACGAGTGCTGTCAAAAGGCCAGCCTCTGAAGCCGGCACGTGAGGTGAAGGTCGGCGATCAGTTGCGAGTCACCAACGATGGCGGCGACTTCGAGATCGAAGTGCTGGGGCTGAGTGATGTCCGCGGACCGGCGCCGGTGGCGCAGGCTCTCTATCGTGAGAGCGATGAGAGTAAAGAGGCGCGGGCGAAGGCAGCGGCAGAACGAAAAGCGAACCGCGATTATGCTCCGGCACCAATCGGACGACCTTCCAAACGTGACCGGCGGCGGATCATTCAATTTCGTGGCGGGCGGTAACAGACAAGGCTTTCGTTGACGGGCCAGCGATGTGTTCGTAAGATGTAGCACTCCTAAGGTAAGGCTCTCCATTTGATCGGTCAGACGATATCGCACTACCGGATCGTCGAGAAACTCGGCGGCGGCGGGATGGGCGTGGTGTACAAGGCGGAAGATACGCGCCTGCACCGCTTCGTGGCCCTGAAGTTTCTGCCCGAAACCCTGGCGCGTGATCCGCAGGCGCTGGCGCGATTCGAACGCGAGGCGCAGGCAGCATCGGCATTGAACCACCCGAATATCTGCACCATCCATGACATTGGCGAGGAGAACGGGCAGGCGTTCATCGCCATGGAGTTCCTCGATGGCCAGACGCTAAAGCATTGCATCGACGGACGTCCGATGGAGCTGGAAACACTGCTGCCAGTCGCGATCGATGTGGCGGATGGGCTGGACGCGGCGCACGCGGTGGGCGTGGTGCATCGCGATATCAAGCCTGCAAATATCTTCGTCACCAAGCGCGGGCACGCGAAGATCCTCGATTTCGGGCTGGCGATGGTGGGACCGAGGGGATTGTCGTCGAGTCCATCGGCGAACACGATGTCAGCGGCGGTTGCGGAACAACAGCTCACGAGCCCGGGATCGACGCTAGGGACTGTGGCCTATATGTCCCCGGAGCAGGCGCGGGCCAAGGACCTGGACACACGCACCGACTTGTTCTCGTTTGGCGCAGTGTTGTACGAGATGGCGACGGGGACGCTTCCCTTCCGTGGCGATAGCACGGCGACCATGTTCGAAGCGATCTTGAATCGGGCGCCGGTGGCGCCAGTGAGGCTCAATCCCGATCTGCCGGCCAAACTTGAGGACATCATCAATAAGGCGCTAGAGAAGGACCGCAACCTGCGCTACCAGAGCGCGGCGGAGATGCGTGCAGATTTGCAACGGCTAAAGCGCGATACCGACACAGGACGTAGCGCGGCGGTGGTGGATATGCCTGCTGAGATGCCGAGTGGCGTTCTGCAGAAGGAAGCATCGTCGCGCAAGGTGAGTAAGGGAAGCGTGGCGGCAGCACAATCTGCTTCCGCAATAGAGAGTTCCTCGAGCACACAGACTTCTCGCATGCGGCTTGGGATTCCGGCTATCGCGGTTGGTGCCCTCGTGCTGGTAATCGCTGCAACTGCAGGATATTTCTTCCTGCGAGGTCATAGCACGACAGGCGGCAGGGGCAAGCAGCACAAGGCGGTCGCGGTGCTGTACTTCAACAACCTGACGCAAGACCCGTCACTGAACTGGCTCGACAACGGGCTGACCGACATGCTCACCACCAACCTGGCGCAGGTGAAGGGACTCGATGTGCTGGCCAGCGATCGCGTGTTGGGTGCGGTACAACGGGCAACAAAGGGCGGCAAGACGCTCGATGCCGGACAGGCCCAGTCCGTGGCGCGAGACGCGGGAGCGGATGCGTACATTACGGGAGCCCTGCTGAAAATCGGGCCGACGCAGTTGCGTCTTGACGTGCGGGCGCAGGACACAGACACCGGGCAGATCGTTTTTTCCGACAAGTTGGAAGGACAGGATGTCCAGAGCATCTTCGGGATGGTCGACCGGCTGACGACGAAGCTCTCCGGAACATTCTTGCCGGAATCGGAGGCGCCACAGAAAGGACCAGAGATCGAGCAGGCGTCAACGTCGAACGTCGAAGCCTATCGGCATTATCAGCTGGGAACAGACTTTGGACGTCGCTACCTGGTGCAGGATTCGATTCGCGAACTGGAGGAAGCGGTACGCATGGATCCTGAGTTCGCGCGAGCTTACCTTTGGCTGTCGAACGAGTATTCGCAGTTAGGTGACTTGCCCAAGCGCGATGAGGCCAGAAAGAAAGTCCAGCAACTCAGTGCGAGGCTTCCGCGATATGACCAACTCAGCTTGCAGGTGCTAGAAGCGGAGCGATCGGGCGATCCGGAAGAAAAAGTGCGCGCGCGCCAGGCACTCGCTGCCGAATATCCGCGGGACAGCTTGAACCGTGGCGTCCTGGGGTCGGAACTCTTCCAAGTGGGGGAAACCGATGCGGCGTTTGCGACCTACAAGGAAGGACTCACAATCAATCCCAAAGATGAGATGGTGTTGAATTTCGAGTCCTACTCGTATGCCAATGCAGGCGATTTTAATGCTGCCCTGGCGGCAAACGAAGGGTACATCGCATTGCGGCCGGGCGATCCGAATCCGTTGGACACGCGAGGGGACATCTTGTTTATGGCTGGCCGCGATGACGAAGCGGTCGCGCAATATCGTAAGGTGCTGGAGTTGAAACCGGACTTCAGCGACTATTTCGAGTATCTCAAGCTGGCCGTGGTTTATACCGACCAGAAGAAGCCGGATATGGCGAAGACTTCCATGGAGAAATTCACCGAGAAGACGACTGCCTTGAATCGGCTGTACCTCCCAGGATTCGAAGCGCAGTTCCTGCAATCGGCTGGAGACATCGATGGCGCACTGGCAAGCTACAAGGAAGCGGTGCAGCGCACGGCGAAGGCAAAGCAGAATGCCACAGCAGGAAACTGGTTGCGGGACTTTGCTGCGCTTTCAGCGCTAACGGGAAAAGTGCCGGCGGCGCTGGCGTTCGTGCAACAGCAAAAGCTGGATGGCTACGAGTTGGCCTCGATTGCTTCGCTGCAGACGATGAGCGGCAACCGTGATGCGTCGCAACAAACATTGCAGAAGCTTCGTGCAACGCAACCTTGGATCGCGCCGCGCGCCCTGGAAATTAGTCAGGCCCTTTCCGATGCGCGAAAAGCGTTGGAGCGAGGAGACGGGCAGGCCGCTTTAACCGGTGCGGCCGCACTTGCCAAGCTACAGACTCTGGGCCCGCAATTCGTGAAGGGGTGGGCGCACGTGCTAACAAAAGATTATGTTTCCGCCGAAGCGGAACTCCGCGCAACCATCCGTGTATCCCGGAACATGGCGAACTTCGGAACGATTACCGGGAGATTCCCAACCGCAGAGATCCTCTCCCACTTCTTGCTCGGGCAGGTGTATGAGCAAACCGGCAAGCGCGACCAGGCGATCAACGAGTACCAGGAATTTCTCTCACACTTCGAACATTCACGTTCAAAGCTGCCGCAGGTGGACGAAGCCAGAGCCGCGCTCAAGCGGCTGATCCAGTAGCAGGCTCAAATCGAGTAGCGCTCACGCAAAATCTGCACGTGATGCGCGGCGTGGCCGGCGAGGATGTAGGCCAAGGCACGCACCGTAAAACGGTTGTCGCTGGCAATACCAGAGCGCATCCACGCGTCGGGTGGCAGATTGCGGAAGAACGAAAGGCTGGCGAGACGCACGTTGCGAAACTCGTCGAGATGATCGTTCCATGGAATCCGGTCGGCCTCCGCGCCTTTGGCGGCAATGTCTTGTTCATAGCTGGGAAGAGGCGAATCGAATCCACGGGCAAACCAGAGAGCGCGGAAGACGAAGGCGCGCTCGGTGTCGGTGACGTGATTGACGACCTGGCGGATGCTCCACTTCTCCGGCGCGTAGCGGTACAAGGATCGCTCCTCGGTAATCGCAGACAGGATGGACTCGACCTTGTCGAGTTGCGTATCCATGACGGCTTGCGGATCGTCGCCTTGCACCAGATTGATATAGGTGAAGTAGTAGGGGGCGGCTTCGGATTGTTGGGGGCGACCGATCATAGGTTGAAGATTACGGGAGTGCGGAGAGCGACGCAAGAAATTGCGCCGCTCCCTGTGCACGTGTAAATCGCCTTTATTCTATGGTGGCGACGGGGCCGTTGGTGATTTTGTCTTTGTAGATCGTGCCGCCCTTCATTACGAAACCTACGTTTTCGAGAGAGCGCACATCCTGCAGCGGATCGGCGGAAACGGCGATAAGGTCGGCATACTTGCCAGCTTCAATCGTGCCCACGTCTTTGCTACGGCCGATCAGATCGGCGGCGTTGAAGGTCGCGGCACGAATCGCCTGGGCAGGCGACATACCGAACTGGACCATGTATTTGAACTGCTTTGCATTGTCGCCGTGCGGATAGACGCCGGCGTCGGTGCCGAAGGCCATCTTCACACCAGCCTTGAAGGCCTTTTCAAAGTTTTCGCGTTGCAAGCGGCCGACCATCTTTTCCTTATTCACGTTTTCCTGCGGCAGTCCAAACTCGATAGCTTTGCCGAGGATGTAATCGTCGTTGTAGATGTCCATGACGAAATACGTTCCATGCTGCTTAGCCAGCTGCATATCTTCTTCATTGGCCAGGCTGGCGTGCTCGATCGAATCGATACCGGCGAGGATGGCGCGACGGATGCCCTCGGCGCCATGGGCGTGAGCGGCGATCTTGCGTCCGGCGGCATGAGCCTCGTCGGCGGCGGTCTTTAATTCCTCGAAGGTATATTGCGGAGCACCGGGACTGTCGCCCTGCGAGAGTACGCCTCCGGTGGCGAGGATCTTGACGACGTCCACGCCGTATTTGATCTGCGCGCGGATCGTCTCGCGCACCTGGTCAACGCCATCCGCGATCTGGTAGCCACGATGCTCGGGAAACAATCCAACGTGGGTTTCCGGGGAGAAGCCATTGATATCGCCGTGTCCACCGGTGATGGAAATACCGGGACCGCTGGCGACGATACGCGGACCTGAGATCGAACCTTCATTGATGGCGTTGCGCAGATCGACGGCCGCAAACGGCGGCGAGCCGACGTCGCGGACGGTGGTGAATCCGGCAAGCAGGGTGGAATGCGCGTTACGAACGGCAGTAAAGCCGTGGGTGAAGGGCGTCTCTTTGAAGTAATTGATGGGATCGTAGCGATCGGCACGGAAGGCGAGATGCGTGTGGCAGTCGATCAGCCCCGGCAGCACGGTGGCATGGGAGAGATCGATGACCGTCGATCCTGCAGGAATTGCAGTGCTCGCTGGAGCCACCGACTTGATGCGATCGCCTTCCACAACGATGACCACGTTGTCGCGGAGGCTCTCGGAGGTAGCGTCGAAGATATGCCCGGCGTGAATGTAGATTGTCTTGGGGGCGGACTGCGGCTTGGGCGGCTGAGCGAAGACGCAGGTAATCGAAAAGAGTAGGAAGAACAGTTTCGTCGCGATTCTCATCGCGAAGGATTATAACGGGCGCGAAGAGATGACTAGGCGTGCATGGGACGCCCAGCATTGTGGCGCGCGGGGATCGTCCGGCCATGGCCGTGGTGCTTACCAGTCTTTTTCGGCGCCGGAGGTCCGAGGGGGCTGGCAAACGCAGGCAGGGTCAAAGCAATGCAGAGAACGGCGGACCCTAGCTTGGCTAATGTGGACATTGGTGGTGTTTGTACCCCAAACCAATGTACCAGATCAATCCCCTTTAAGGGCGAATTTGGGTTGGCCAAAGGGAGAAATGGGAATCGACCGCCAGGAACTTGGAAATTGGGAGATTTAGCGCTTGATGGGCGAGGCTGGGGACGGGAGGCCAAGAACCGTGGTAGCGGCTACCGTGCCGGTGCGAACGCAGTCGGGGACGCCGATGCCGCGGAAGGCATTGCCGGCGATGGCGAGGCCTGGAACGAGGGCAGCAGCTTTCTCGATTCGATCGACGCGATCGAGGTGGCCGGGGGGATATTGCGCCATGGCACCACGCCAACGATAAAGTCGTTGGATGCGAGGTTGCGCGGTTAGGCCGATGATCTCGCGAAGTTCGCGCTGAACGATGGCGAACATTTCTTCGTCAGAAAGCTGAAGAATCGCTTCATCGTTGGCACCCCCGAGGAAGCAACGGAGAATTCCTTTGTCGGGAGGCGCGCGGTGGGGGAACTTGTTGTGGACGAAAGTACAGGCGCGCATGCGGCGGCCTTCACTGCGCGGCACGAGAAAACCGTGTCCTCCCGGCAAACTGCGGAGGTCGGCCATGTCGTAGATCAGCGTCGCTGTGACGGACGAACTGTAGGGAACCTGTTGCAAATCTGAAGCGAGACCTCGGTCGATGTCCGCAAGTAAGCGGCCAGCTATGTTGGCAGGCGTGGCGAGGATGATCGCGTCAAAGACTTCGGTCTCGCGGCCCGCAAACATGACGGAATATTCGTCACGGTGCTTCTGAATCGAATCCACCTTGGTATTCAAAATCAGCCATTCTGGGGTGAGGCGGGAGACTAAAGTGTCGACCATCTGCTGCATGCCATTGCGCAATGACGTGAAGAGTGGGGGCTTTGGCTTGCCCGCCATCACGGATTTCATTTTTTTGTTGGCGACGAGCATTGCGCGACTGAGGCTGCCGTACTTTTCTTCCATCTCCGCGAATCGGCCGAGAGTGGCGCGGACGCTGAGACGGTCAGTGTCGCCGCCATAGATGCCGGAGAGCATGGGATCGGCGAGACGGTCGACCATCTCGCGACCGAAGTGGCGTTCGATAAACGCGGCGACGCTTTCATCCTCGTTCATAGGGCGCGGCGGGTGCAGCAGCTCTTTCGCCATGCGGAACTTCGTGCCCCACGAGAACAAGGGGCTGAAGGCCGTGGGCAGAATCTTGGTCGGCACGAGGAACATGAGGCCGTCGGGTAGCGGGATGAGCCGCTTTCCAGAGACGATCCAGGTTTTGCGATCCTCGTCATTGGAGCCGATCAGTTGATCGCCGATACCGAGCTCGCGGCAGAGGGCCGCGGCCCAGGGCTTTTCGGAGATGAAGGAATCGGGACCAGCTTCGACGACACAGCCTTCGAGAATCTCGGAATATAACGCACCGCCGAGGCGCGGACTGCTTTCGTAGAGACGGTACTCGACTGGAGTACCCTTAGCGCGCTCTTTTTCCAGCGCATAGGCAGCACTGAGACCGGAGATGCCGCCGCCGATAATGGCTACGCGGGTCATGCCGAAACGGTTGCCAACCGGGTGCGCGCGATGTCCGCGATGGCCTGCGCGAAGGGAACAGAATTATTGAGAGACGCTGCACGCCAGATCTTCATGCCGAGTTTGGCCGCAAAATCACGGAAAGCGATGTCAATATCGTAGAGGATTTCGACATGATCGCAAACGAAGCCGATGGGCTGAAAGAAGACTCCCGTCTTCCCCTCCCGGGCGTACTGTTCGAGGATGGATTCCACCGTGGGACCGAGCCATGTACCGCCGGACATCCCCTGGCTCTGGAAGGCAAAGCGCCATTGGTCATCTTTCAGATCGAGAGCCCTCGCAACCAGCGCGGCGGTGTCTCTCGCTTGCGATTCATAAGGATCACCCTCTGCAATGGTCCTTTGCGGCACGCTGTGCGCGGTGAACAACGTCAGCAATTCAGAATTGGCTTCAGAGCAAGCCGCGGTATAGGCCGCACGATGGTTTTCCGCGAAAGCCTGGATCAGTAGCGGATGGTCATGCCAACTTTCGACAAAATCGATGGTGAACGGAACCTGCTTATCGGCAAGAGCCTGTTTGTAGAGTCCAACGCTGGTACGCGAGTTCTGCGGCGCCAGACAGATAGCTACTGCATGCTCGACACCATCGCGCGTCATCTGCTCCAGGGTGTCGGAGATAAATGGGTGCCAGTTGCGCATACCGATATAGGTCGGAAGACCGGTTTCGCGCTGCACTCCGTTCGCCTGCCCAATGGTATGGCAGGTAAGCGGAGAGCAGCCAATCAGCGAATAGCGATGCTGGATTTCCTTCACGACGGAATCAGGCACTCCGCGGCCGCCCGTCACCAGGCGCAGGAATTCAGGAATGTCGGAAGCATTCTCGGGGCTTCCGTGCGCTATGAGTAGGACGGCGTTGCGAGCGGGCATTAGCGAGAGTTCACCAGCGTTGACGAATATTCATGCACAAATTTCGCGAGGTCTTTCACATTCTGAACCGGAGTCTGCGGAAGAATGCCATGCCCCAGGTTAAAGATGTGGCCGGGACGACCGTTCGCCTGCTTCAAGATAATTTCGGCACGCGCTTTCAGCTCGGGCCATTGGGCGAAGAGCAATACAGGATCGAGATTTCCTTGCACCGCGACTTTATGATCGAGGATTTTCCAGCCTTCGTCGAGCGGAACACGCCAATCCAGACCGATTACTTCAGCTCCGGTTTCGCGCATGGAGGGCAGCAACGTCGTGCTGTCGGTTCCGAAATAAATGATCGGGACCTTGGTGGTGCATTGCAGCGTCTTCACAAGCTCGGTGGTCCGGGGAAGCACGTAGCGACGATAGTCCTCGACACTTAAGCAGCCGACCCAACTATCGAAAATCTGGATGACATCGGCACCGGCTTTTGCCTGCGCAGTGGTGTACTCAGCGAGCACCGCAACCAGCTTTTCGAGGAGTTCGTCGAAGGCTTGCGGCTCGTTGTACATCATCTTTTTAACTTCGATGTAATTGCGCGAACCGCCCCCTTCAATCATGTAGCTGGCAAGGGTGAAAGGCGCGCCACAGAATCCGATGACCGGAAGCTTGTCAGCGAAATGATCGCTCACTTTCTTGATGGACTCGGCCACGTAGCCGAGATCCGCGGCGCGATCGGTGCGAAGGGCGCGGATGTGCTCCGTCTCACGAATGGGAACCTCAATGACCGGACCTTCGCCGGGCGAGAAGTGAAACGGCAAGCCCATGACTTCGAGAGGCAGAAGAAGGTCGGCGAAGATGATCGCCGCGTCGACGTTGAGAGCTTCGGCGGCGGTGATCGTCACTTCGGCGGCGACGTCGGGCTTTTTGCAGATTTCGACCAGCGAATATTTCTGCCGGACGGTGCGGTATTCGGACATGTAGCGCCCGGCCTGGCGCATGAACCAGACGGGAGTATGCTCCACAGGAAGACGCTTGCAGGCGCGGACGAAGAGAGAGTTAGGGGCAGCCATAGACGGGTTAAGCCTAACAAAATGCGTGAACTTCGTCTTGTGATTCCGGTCACAAACGGGCGGGGCGGCTCTTCCGGAGAAAAAACAGCGACGCCGCTGGATCAGAAGCTGACGCGGACGCCGAACTGACCGGAGAACGGGATGCCGACCGTGGTGCCGGGACCGAAGAAATCGCCGAATGCGCCAGCAGGAGCGCGCAGCTGATTTGGACTGGTGATCGGCATGCTCTGAGTGCAACCCGCATTGAGACAGATTGCGGTCGCATTATTGACATCGTTCACCGGCAAGGAAGCGATATTGCTGACGAAAAATGCGCCCGGATTGTTGCGGTTGAGCAGATTGAAGGCCTCGAAAAACGGGAGAATCAGCCAGCGATCGTGAATATGGATAGGACGTGAAACTCGGAGATCGACTTGAAAGTAGGGGCGTCCGCGAAACTGATCAAGGGTTGTTTCCACCCCGTTGATCACCGCACGACCGCTGCCGTCAGCGTTGGTTAGCGTGTAGGGACGTGCGCTTTCCACTTGCGTGATGGTCGAGAGTTCCAAGCCGAGAGGAGCGTGATAGGTTCCGGCAAGAACTGCGCGATGGCGGACGTCTTCTCCGGAGGGACCGTAGTCTCCGTAGGCAAAAGCGTTGAACGGATCGCAGACGCCGTTTACGTAATCGAAGAGTTCACCGAGAATGCAGCCCCAGGTCTGCGCTTTCGCAAACGTGTAGTTCGCGGTCACGCTGAGACTCTTCGAAACATTGCCCTGCACGCGAAAGGCGAGGCCGTCGTACGAAGAACGGTTATCGCTGCGAAAGACGGTGACGTCGGAATAGCTGTACGCTCGATAGCCGTGCATTCCGGTCTCGTGGGTGTAGTCGATGGCCGCCATCCAGTTCTGCGAGAAAGTGTGCTCCACGCCGGCAGTGGCGTGGATTGCATATGGCGTTTGATAGTGCGGGTCGATGATCGCCGCCGTGCTCGCCACATTCGCGTTGCTGTTGTTGACGGCGAGGAGAGCGGGTACCCAGCCATTCTGCGCGAGATCGTTGAAGAAGAGTCCGAAGCCGGCTCGCAAGACGGTGGTCTGGTTTTTGCCGGGCGAATAAATAAGGCCTAAGCGAGGCCCGAATTGTTTCCTGTCGTCGTGCGGAACGCCAGCGTACTGCGGGTACGCAACGCTCTGCAACGCAAAGTTAGCCGCCTGGCTACGGCCTTCGGCTTGGAAGAGGCCGTAAGTCGTGTCCCAGCGCAAGCCGTAATTGAGCGCGAGTTTCGGCGTGACACGGTAGACGTCTTCGGCATAAACGCCGAGGCGCTGCACGTTCTGCGAGAAGCTGCCGTCTTGCGCGGGATTGTAGACGCAGCTGATGTTGGGGTCCGTAGGCGCAGTCGCGCACTGCCGGTCGAAATAAAACTGCGAAGGGTTCGCGGCGTAATAGGTGGGATTATTCGGATAAGAAATGACCGCCTCTGCTTCGGAAGCAAGCGTGCCACTGAGCACCGGCTCGTGAATCAAGTTCACGCCGAACTTGAAGAAATGCTTGCTGGAGAGATGCGAGAGGTCGTAGCGGAACTGATATTTCTGCTGATTACGAACGACCGGGAACGCGGTAATCGGGGTGACGAAGGTGTTATCGCCGAACGTATCCCGCCCGGAAATTGTGCTCGAAGTGACGGTAAAGGGAAAATCAAGCGCAAAGCCGTAGTACTGGTTGCGGACTTCGGTGCGATGGAGAATACCGGCGTCAAAAGTAAACGAGCTGAGCCATGACGGGCTCAACTCAAGTTGATTGTTCAGGGCGAAGTTGTAATAGATGGATCGCGATGTGGCGCCCGTCGAAGGTAGCGCGCCTTGTTGGATAAGGTCATTCTCGGTGGTGTAGCGATCGCTGGCGCCCCGCAAGAACCATTGCGAGTGCTGGGATTGCGACCAATCGAGACGCACGTCACCGAGATAATCGCTGAAAGGCGCGATCACGTAAGGCGGCACGCCGATCGAGGGAACCCCGGGGATCAATCCACCCGCAGCAAGTGTAGCGAGGGCATTGAATTCTGACTGGCTAGAGTTGCTGTAAGCGATGCTGGCGCGCTCGTGAACGTACTCCAACGAGGAGAAGAACCAAAGCTTGTTGGGCACGATGGGGCCGCCCAAGCTCCAGATGTAGTTCTGCCGGGAAAACGGCTGCTTGGGATTGGGCGCAGGGTTGTCGATGGGCGATCGGGCACCCAACGACGCAGTGCGATCGTAAAAACCGAAGAGACCATGCCACTGGTCGGTGCCGCGCTTGGTTGCGATGACCACGGAACCCGCAGTTGTGCGACCGGTGTCGGCATCTTCCTGGGCAGTGCGGAAGGCGAACTCCTGGATGGCATCGGGAGAAAAATTCTGGAGAAACCCGCCAATGTAATCGTCGGAATTGTCGCCGCCATCCACCGAATTTTCGTTATTTAATCCCGAGCTACCGCCGGTGCCTACGGCGCTAATGCGCGCCTTCGTCGGATCGGAGGGTTCGATTGGCTCCGTACCGGGGGCGAGATAGGCGATGTTCGCAAAGCTCCGACCGGGCAGCGGCAATTCCTGGAGATCGTGGGCGGAAATCACTGCCTGATGCACGGGGCTGGCAGTGTCGAGCTGCTGCATGGTAATCGACGCCACCTCGCCGGTGACGGCAACATTCTCGTGCAACGACGGCGGCTGCAGCGCGACCGAAACCTCACGGGTGGAGCCGACCTGCACGGTCACTTCTGATTTAGCTTCACCAAACCCCCTGGCTTTGATGGTGAGCTCGTATTTTCCCGCAGGCAGGTTGACGAAGCTAAAGTTGCCGTCTCGATCCGTGCTGGTGGAGCGTTCGAGTGACGATTCGGGAGCTTGGATATGGACTTGCGCGGAGGCAATGCGAGCGCCCGTTGGGTCTTGCACTCTTCCGCTGAGAGCGCCGCGGAACTCCTGGGAACGACCAAGAGTCGCAACAAGCGCCACACAGAAAAGCAAAGCGAACTTCAACCAGAGCCGAAACGGTGCAATATGAGGAGTGCACATTTTCAAGAGATTCATGGGTCGAATGCACGTCTCTGCGCGATGTGAAAAGCGAAAATGCAGAGACTCACCAGTGGGCCACGATCGCAGATGAATTACAAGCAGTAGTACCAACGGGAACTCGCAGACTCAATAGACGTGCATGGTCAGAGAGATCTGCTGCGTGTTCCCTTTCTTGTCGGTGGCGCTCAGGGTGTAAACCGTGTCTTTCTTCGGAGCGATCTTCACGCAATTGCTATACGAAGCGGGAACATCGTGGATGTCGGGCTCGATGTGCAGAGACTGTGCATTCGAAACGCCATAACAAAGCTGAGCAGTTTCTCCGCGATGGAGAGGGCCGGCAGTGGCGTAAAAGTTGAGGATCTTGAGTTCGTCGCCGCCATACAGTTCGGAGACTTTACGAGCGTCCGCGGCTTGCCTGGCCGCGGCTTGTCGGTCGGCATCTTTCTGATCCTGATGACGGGAATAGAAAATGTAGCCGACATAAATCATCGCGATGATGACTGCGGCGCTGGTAAATGGAAGAATTTTGCGGAAGGCGCTGGCCGGACGCTGCTCGGGGGAATCCGTCACGAATCTCTACCTCTCACATACGATAGTAAGGATTCGCGACGGAAAAATCATCCCTGGCCGAAGTTACCGTTCAAACTCGGATTCCTCGTTGCGCTTGGTTTCGATTAGATCGCTGATGGACAAAGTTAAATTGCCAGGATTGGTCGCATAGCCCAATCCGGTTTCAATGTCGATGATGTCCGCACGGATCATGCGTTCGATGACATCGTCGAAACACTGCATGCCATCGAGATCGCCGTCACGCATGGCATCGAGCAGCGACTTGCCCTCATGTTCGCCTTTTTCGACGTATTCGCGAGTTCGCATGGTTGATTTCAGAATCTCGATCGCTGCGACGCGGCCAGCCTTGTCTTTCTTCGGCAATAAGCGTTGCGAGATGATGTAGCGAAAGCTTTTCGAGAAGCGCTGACGAATGACGTGCTGTTCGGCGTTCGGAAAAGTACCGATAATGCGCTCGATAGTTTTCGAGGCATCCGTGGTATGCAGGGTAGACATAACAAGGTGACCGGTCTCAGCGGCTTCCAGCGCAATCTCAATGGTCTCGCGATCGCGCATTTCGCCGACCAGAATCACTTTTGGTGCCTGTCGCAGTGCACCACGCAAAGCCAGGCTGAAGCTCGGCGTGTCACTGTGCAACTCACGCTGATGAATGGTGCAGCCTTTGTGGAGGTGCAGGAATTCAATCGGGTCCTCGATGGTGACGATGTGCCAGGCCTTCTCGATATTAATCCTGTCGATGATGGCGGCCAGCGTAGAGCTCTTGCCGGAACCCGTAGGGCCGGTGACCAGGACGATTCCGTTGATCAGACTCGTGATGTCGCCCAGTTGCGGTGGAAGGTTCAACATCTCGAAAGTCGGGACAGTGTGGGGAATGACGCGCATCACAATCGCGTAGGTGCCGCGCTGCGAAAAGATATTGACGCGAAAACGCGATCCGCCTTGCAGACTGTAAGAGAGATCGGCTGAGCCTAAATCCTTGAGAGCTGCGATTGCCTGTTGGTTCTTCCCCATGAGGTCGTTGGCAAGCCGGCGGGTGTCGTCGGGTCTTAAAACCGGCAAGTCAGGGACTGCCATCAGTTTGCCGTTCAACTCCACTTGCGGCGCTCGGCCCGGTGAAAAGATCAGGTCGCTGACCTTTTCTGAAACTTTGATCATGGCGCTGAGGATCTGGTTTGTAGACAACGCTGCTGCGACGCCCGCGGGGTCCGACAACGACTCTAGCGCGCTGGAAATTGCATTTTCAGTGGCTGCCATGGAAGGTACACCTAAGCTAAGGAATGGATACTATTGGCGTAAGAGTACATGGATAAGGGAGGTCGTTAAAGGTAACGGAAGTCACAGGCGTAACTTCCGGTTTTCCACACTCCCATCACACGATCCGTTCGTGCCGATAGCCTTCCTGCGCCAAACCATGAAGGATCTGCTGGATTTGCTCCTCTCCACGTGCTTCGAGAGTGACATCGATCATGGTGTCTCCGAGGTTTACACCGTAATAGGTACGGTCGTGGTGAAGCTCGACGATGTTGGCCTGATGGACTGTAAGTAATCGCGTGAGTTGGTGCAGCGAGCCAGGCCGATCGGAGAGATGTATCTGGAGACGCACGAGACGGCCGTCTTTGGCGAGACCGCGTTGAATGATGCGCGCTAATAGCGAGACATCGATATTTCCGCCACAAACCAGGGCAATGGTCTTTTGATCGCGCAGCGTGGTTTTGTGATGGAGCAATGCTGCTACCGCAGCGGCGCCTGCCCCTTCGGCGAGGGTTTTCTCGCGCTCGAGCAGGGTAAGGATTCCGCTCGCAATTTCTTCTTCTTCAGCGACGACGATTTCGTCGACGTATTTTTCTACCATCGGAACGGTGATCTCGCCGGAGCGGCGAACCGCTATGCCATCGGCGATCGTCGTATTGGAATCGATGGTTACGGGCTTGTGAGCACGAAGTGCGCTCTGCATGGAAGGCATGCGGGCAGCCTGCACGCCGATGACCCGAATATCGGGGCGAAGAGACTTTATTGCGCAGGCAATTCCGCTGATCAGGCCGCCGCCTCCGATCGGCACGACCACTGCTTCCACGTCCGGTACTTGCTCTAGCATTTCGAGTGCGATTGTGCCCTGCCCGGCGATGACAGCGGGATCGTCAAAGGGATGGATGAAAACGAGGCTCTCGAGAGCAGCGAGACGGCGAGCCTCTTCATAAGCCTCGTCGTAATTTGCTCCGTGCAGGACGACGTCAGCTCCGTAACTGCGCGTCGCATTGACCTTCACCAGCGGTGTCATCATCGGCATGACGATGCGCGCGCGAATGCCGTGGCGTGTAGCGTGAAAAGCGACTCCTTGCGCGTGATTTCCGGCGCTGGCTGCGATCACCCCGCATCGTCTTTCAGAACTGGAGAGTGTGAGAATCTTGTTGAGAGCACCTCGCTCCTTGAACGAACCTGTCATCTGGAGGTTCTCAAGCTTGAGATAAACGCGCTGGCCGGCGATGCGGGAGATTGCCGCGGAGTGATTGCACGGAGTGCAATAGACGTCAGCACGGATGCGAGCACGCGCCTCTTCAATGGAATGAAGGGTGACCTGCGGTGCGGGCGTATCCGGGGGATGCGTCGCCATCCTAAAGGTTTAACACAAAGGCAGGCATGGGCGAAGCATTCGATGAAGAACCAAACCGTGACCCCGCGATTGGCCGTCCGTTCCCTCCCCTGATACCATTTCCGCAACAGCCCTTCGCTTCCCGGCTCGACGATTGCGGCGCGTCAAAAGGAATAATTCTTGAAGCTGCTCCACAGCTATATCGACGGTCGCTTCGTGCCCGGGAAGCGGGAGTTCGCGGACGTGAATCCCGCTGATGGGAGCGTTGTCGCGAGGGCAACCGAAGCCAGTTCTGAGATGGTGGATGCAGCCGTCACGGCGGCCCGGCGGGCATTGCGCGATGACTGGGGACGCTATGGGGTACGCGAGCGGGCGGCCTCGCTCTACAAAGTTGCGGAAGGGATCGAGAGGCGATTCGCTGAGTTTGTCGCGGCCGAAGTCGCCGACACCGGTAAGCCGATTTCCCTCGCCTCACGACTCGATGTTCCTCGGGCCGCCGCGAATTTTCGCGTATTCGCCGATCTCATCAAAACCGCCGGGCTGGAAGCGTTTGAGACTGAAACTCCGGACGGACGACGCGCCCTCAATTACACGGTACGAAGACCGCTTGGCGTGGTTGGCATCGTGACGCCTTGGAATCTGCCGCTGCTGCTTCTGACCTGGAAGGTAGCGCCAGCGCTGGCCTGCGGAAATGCCGTCGTCGTAAAGCCATCGGAAGAGACGCCAGCAACCGCGACTCTGCTTGCGGAAGTGATGCAGGAAGCGGGTATTCCGAACGGTGTTTTCAATCTCGTACACGGCTTCGGCCCGGGATCGGCGGGAGAATTCCTAGTCAGCCATCCGGAGGTGAACGCCGTCACCTTCACCGGGGAATCGCAAACGGGCGCGTCGATCATGAAAGCCTGCGCTTCCACTGTGAAGCCGGTATCGTTCGAACTTGGCGGAAAGAATGCCGCCATTGTCTTTGCCGATTGCGATTTCGACGCAACGTTGGCCGGCATGAGCGACGCCGTGTTCCTCAACACCGGCCAAGTCTGTTTGTGTGCAGAGCGGGTTTACGTTGAGCGGACGATCTTCGATCGATTCGTCGAGGGCTTGCGCACGAAGGCAGAAGCGCAGAACTTCGCTTGGCCGATGGATGAGACAGCGACGATGGGCCCTCTAATTTCGGCCAAACATCGCGAGAAGGTGCTCGCGTATTATCGTTTGGCTCGCGAAGAAGGGGCGGAGGTTGTGACGGGCGGTGACGTGCCGAAATTCGGGGACGCTCGCGACCAAGGATTTTACGTGCAACCTACGATTTTTACGGGTTTAGCGGAAACGGCGCGGTGCGTGAAGGAAGAAATTTTCGGCCCGGCTTGCCACATAGCCGCTTTCGATTCTGAAGAGGGAGCGGTGGCGCTGGCCAATGATACGCGATATGGTTTGGCGGCTTCGGTATGGACGAACGACTTGAAACGAGCCCATCGCGTGGCGCCGCAGATGAATGCCGGGATCACATGGGTCAATTGCTGGTTCCTGCGGGATTTGCGCACTCCGTTCGGCGGCGCCGGGTTGTCTGGGATCGGGCGCGAAGGTGGAGTACACTCGCTGAACTTTTATTCCGAGCTGAACAATATCTGCATCCGAACGGAATAGGCATGGAAAGCAAGGTCTTGGAAGGTCGAGCAAAGCCACGCGGAAAATATCCGCACATCAAGCGTGCGGGGGATTTTCTGTTTATCTCGGGAACAAGTTCGCGCCGCGCAGACAATACGATTGCCGGCGCGGAGGTGGATGCGCTCGGGACGACACGATTGGACGTCAGGGCGCAGACGAGGGCGGTGATTGAAAACGTGCGTGAAATCCTGGCCAGCGCTGGCGCAACGCTTAAAGATGTTGTTGAGATCACCAGTTACCTGGTGAATATGAATGATTTTGCGGGTTACAACGAAGTCTATGGTGAGTTTTTCGACTACGATGGTCCGGCGCGGACGACGGTGGCAGTCCACCAATTGCCGCATCCGCATTTGCTGATTGAGATTCGCGCCGTCGCATATAAGCCGATCGCGCAATAAAGAGGGATTCTATGCCGTCGATTAAGACACTGAAGGCGTTCAACCTGCAGGGCTGGATTGCAGAGAATAAAGATAAGCTGAAACCGCCGGTGGGCAATGCGCAGGTGTGGGAAGACGGTGAGTTCATGGTGACCGTGGTGGGCGGGCCGAACCAACGCCGCGATTTCCACGACGATCCGACCGAAGAATTCTTCTATCAACTGAAGGGCGATATTGCGCTCCGCGTGATCGAGGAGCCGGGTAAGCCGCCGGTGGAGATTCCGATTCGCGAGGGCGAAGTATTTCTCTTGCCCAAGCATATGCGGCACTCCCCGCAACGCGGCGCCAACACCATCGGCATGGTGGTCGAAATGCCAAGACCGGATGGCGCGCTCGACGCATTTGAGTGGTACTGCCCCAACTGTCATCAACTGGTATATCGCGCGGAAGTAAAGTTGAAAAGCATCGTGAAAGATCTGCCACCGATTTTTGAGAAGTTCTACGGAAGTGAAGAACTGCGGCGATGTAGGCACTGCGGCACAGCGCATCCCGGCAAATCGTAAACATGCAGACAATCGACATTCATAATCATTTCATTCCGGAGAGCTGGCCGGACCTGGCGCAGCGTTTTGGAACGCCCGATTGGCCGTGGATCAAGCACACGGGCGGCGGAAAAGCCGTGATCATGATCGGCGACCGTGAGTTCCGCAAGATCTACTCGGCATGCTGGGATCCCGAGGTGCGGCTTTCCGAGATGGATCGCGACGGCGTCGATCTGCAGATCATCTCCGCAACACCGGTGTTGTTTGCATATGAACGGCCGATCGAGCAGGCCTTGGAGTGCGCTCGCATCTTCAATGACTCGGCACTCGAACTTTGTTCGCGCGGGAAGAGCCGCCTAAAGGCGCTTTGCCAAGTGCCCCTGCAAGACATTGACACGGCATGTAAGGAGCTGTCGCGATGCATGCGGGCGGGGCACCTGGGAGTGCAGATCGGCAATCACGTTGGCGAGAAGAACCTGGATGATCCGGGGATCCAGACCTTTCTGCATCATTGCGCGGACGAGGGTGCGGCGGTGCTGGTTCATCCTTGGGACATGTTCGGGCGCGAGCGCATGCCGAATTACATGATGCCGTGGACCGTAGCCATGCCTGCGGAAACGCAGCTTGCCGTCGTCTCGATGATTCTGAGCGGTGCGTTCGACCGTTTGCCAGAGACCCTTCGGATTTGCTTCGCGCATGGCGGTGGAAGTTTCGCGTTTCTTCTCGGCCGAATGGAGAATGCATGGTCGCATCATCCTGTGGCGCGCGGGACATGCAAGCTGTCGCCGAAGAGCTACGTCAATCGTTTCTATGTGGATTCCGCTGTCTTCGACGAGCCTACGCTGAGGTTTCTTATCGACACGATGGGCGAGGACCGCGTGATGCTGGGTTCGGACTATCCGTTCCCTCTTGGCGAAGGGCGCGTAGGAAAGCTGATTCGTGAAAGCCAGATCTCCAGCGATGCGAAAAAGAAATTGCTGAACGGCAATGCGGCGAGATTCCTCGGACTCGAGGTGGAAGAACACAAGACCATCCCAGAGCGCGTTGAGGTTCAATCAGCGACCGGTTGCCCAATGGGAAACCGCCAGGGCGACGAGCATCGCCTGACTTACAGCTCTTATCTGAAAGTTCCAGAGCTCTTAAAGTTGCAGCAGCTACAGGCAGAGCCGCAGCGACATGATGAACTGCTTTTCATCGTCATCCATCAGACGTATGAGCTCTGGTTTAAAGAATTGCTGCATGACCTGGATGCCGTGGTTCGTTGTTTGCAATCGGTGGCTCGCAATCCAGGCGCCCGCGATGAGGTATATGAGGCGGCGCGCCTGTTGCGGCGATGTACCGAGATCCTGCGGGTATTGGTGACCCAGTTCACGATATTGGAAACGATGCTGCCAACGCACTTCCTGGCGTTCCGCGACAAACTAGAGCCCGCGAGCGGCTTTCAGTCGCAACAGTTTCGGCAGATTGAATTCCTGTGTGGCATGAAAGACGAGAAGATGCTGCACATGCACGAGCAAGTGCCGGAAGAGCACCGCGAACTGATGCGAAGGCTTCGCGAACCGTCTCTGCATGATGTGCTATTCGAGGCTCTGCGCTCTTTGGGCAAACTACCGGTCTATGCTCCCGATGCAACCGAACGAGACAGATTTGAGGCACGCGCGACGGCGATCCGAGATGTTTACGAGGACGAACGCAACTTTCGCGATTGGATCGATGTGTGCGAGCGGCTGACAGAGTTTGACGAGCTCGTCGTCAGTTGGAGATTGCGGCATATCCAAATGGTGGAACGCACCATCGGCATGAAGATGGGCACAGGCGGCAGCGCGGGCTCTTCTTACTTGCGGCTCACGCTCGACAAGAAATTCTTTCCGGAAATCTGGGAAGCGCGGACTATGCTGCGCAAGCCCGAGTAATTCGATGCCAACAAAATCCAACATAACTCTGGTAGGTTCGGGCCTCGCTGGTCCACTGCTAGCTATTTCGCTGAAGGCTCGTGGATTCGATACGGAAATCTTCGAACGCCGACCGGATATGCGGAAGGTCGCTGTGAGCGCAGGTCGTTCGATCAATCTCGCGCTCTCTACGCGTGGTATTCATGCGCTTCGAGAAGCTGGGATATGGCCGGATATCGAAAAGATCATCATTCCGATGAAGGGCAGGATGATGCATTCCGTCGCCGGCGAACTGACGTTTCAGAGATACGGGAAGGATGATTCTGAAGTCATCAACTCGGTTTCGCGGGCGGCGTTGAATATTGTGTTGATGAACGCTGCCGAAGAGCGAGGAGTAAAGATCCATTTTCAGCAGCGCTGCACGGGCTTCGATCTTCGCACGCGCGCGGTCGAACTTCGCGATGAAGAGAGCGGGAAACTCTCTAGCGTTGAATCGGAGATTGTGATTGGTACAGACGGTGCTACTTCCGCCATCCGAACGGAGCTCCTGAAGACACCGCGCTTCAACTTCTCGCAACAATATCTGGATTACGGCTACAAGGAACTCACGATTCCCGCCGCGGAGAATGGGGAGCACGCAATGGAAACGCATGCGCTGCACATATGGCCGCGTGGATCGTTCATGCTGATTGCTCTGCCGAATATAGATGGAACATTCGGCTGCATTTTGTTTCTGCCGTTCGAAGGCGACAACAGTTTCGCCCGACTCGGAAGCGAAAGCGACGTGCAGACATTTTTTGCCACGCATCTTCCAGATGTCTTGCTACTGATGCCAAGTTTGGCTGAGAACTTCTTCGCGAATCCTACAGGGTCGATGGTCACGATTAAATGCTCGCCATGGCACCATGATGGCAAAGCCTTGTTGCTGGGCGATGCGGCACATGCCATCGTTCCCTTTTTTGGGCAGGGACTGAATTGTTCGTTCGAGGATTGCAGTTGCCTGTTGGAACTGCTGGATCGCCACGGACGACAGTGGTCGCGGATCTTTGAGGAATTCGAAGAAGCTCGCAAGGTCAATACGGACGCGATTGCAGACTTGGCCGTGGAGAATTTCGTGGAGATGCGCGACCGTGTAGCGGACCCGCGATTTCTGTTTAAGAAGAAAGCAGAGCTTGCGCTGGAAGCAAAGTTTCCGGCGCGCTTCGTTCCGAAATATTCGATGGTGACGTTCCATCGCGTGCCGTACTCTGTTGCCGCCAGGCGCGGACGGATCCAGGATCGCATCTTGGCGGAACTGTGCGATCCGATTGACCGCATTGAAGATCTAAATTGGTCCCAGGCTGAGAAGTTGATCCATCGTGAACTTACTCCGCTCGAGGAGAACTAGTTGGCCAGCATCCTATACGAAACCACCGAGCACTTCGCAGCCGAAATGGATGCTCGCGACCCTCTCGCAGAATTCCGCCAGCGCTTCTACTTTCCCAAAACAGCCGATGGCAGTGCGTGCGTTTATCTTTGCGGACACTCTCTCGGGCTGCAGCCGAAGACGGCCCGAGAATATGTCGAAAGCGAACTTAAGGATTGGGAGTTATTGGGTGTCGAGGGACATTTTCGCGGAACGCATCCATGGCTTCGCTACCATCGATTGCTCAGCGAACAGACGGCGCGACTGGTGGGCGCCAAGCCGGCGGAGGTCGTGGTGATGAATTCTCTCACTGTCAACCTGCACTTGATGATGGTCTCGTTCTACCGGCCTACCACGCAGAGACACAAAATTGTGATTGAAGGCAGCGCCTTCCCTTCCGATCAATATGCGATGAAATCGCAACTGCTGTATCACGGCTTCGATCCAGCGAACGCATTGGTTGAATTACAGCCTCGATCTGGCGAGGCGATCCTGCGTGAAGAAGACATTCTCGCGCTTATCGAAACCGAGGGATCGTCGATTGCGCTCATCATGCTCGGCGGAGTGAACTATTCCTCCGGCCAAGGGTTCGACATGGCTGCCATCGCGAAGGCCGGTCATGACATGGGCTGCATGGTGGCTTTTGACTTGGCACATGCTGCGGGCAACCTGCTGCTGAAGTTGCATGAATGGGACGTCGATTTCGCGGCCTGGTGCAGCTACAAGTATCTGAATGGCGGGCCGGGTTGCGTTGGCGGATGCTTTGTCCACGAGCGTCACGCTAACGACGGGACACTGCCACGCTTCGCAGGATGGTGGGGACACGACGAGACCACGCGCTTCAAGATGGGTCCGGACTTCCACGCAATTCCGGGGGCGGAGGGATGGCAGCTCAGCAACCCCTCCATTCTATCTATGGCGGCACTCCGGGCATCCATGGACATCTTTGATGAAGCAGGCATCGATCGGCTGCGAACGAAAAGCATTTCTCTCACTGGCTACCTGGAGTTCCTGCTTGATCGCAATCCCTCAAAGCAGTTCGAAATTCTGACGCCGCGCGATTCACAGCGTCGTGGGGCACAGCTTTCGGTGCGGATCAAATCTGGTGGGCGCTCGATCTGCGATCGGCTTATCGAAGAAGGCGTAATCTGCGACTGGAGGGAGCCTGACATCTTGCGCGTGTCTCCGGTACCGTTTTACAACTCCTACCAGGATGTCTATCACTTCGTGCAGTGTTTTTCCGCGATGCTTCATTAACCGCTAGTCTTCGATCAACGACTCCACATCCATGTGGATGATTGGCCACGCCCGCGATTCTGGGTCAATCAAATCGAAATGGTCAGCTTCATCCAGTTTCATGAACCAGACTGTGCCTGGATCGTGCTGACGCGCATCTTCAAATTCCTTACTGATCGAGAGTGGGACGATCTCGTCGCTGGTTCCATGCAGCAGGATGCGCTGCACCGTCGAAGAATGGCGCGATGGGCAGGCATCTTCGTAGATCTGTGGAATTGTGACGGGAGTGCCGCCGAGAAACTCCGCTACGGCGCCATTGCTCAGGTTTAAATCGTAGGCCGTCCGTAAGACTGCTACCGGAGCAAGTGCGACGACGCCGTCCAGTTCCGGTGTGTCGACGGCGAGTCGCAACGCCAAGTGGCCCCCGGCGGAATGACCGAGAACGATGAACTTCTTTGCGCCCGCAAAATGACGCTGAATTGCAGCAAATCCCGCGCGCACATCTTCGTACGTTTCCGGCCAGCCCCCACCGTTCCCTACGCGCCGGAATTCAAGATTGGCAACGGCTATCCCGCTTCGCGCCAGGGTCGCGCAAATATGACTGGTGTGCAGCAGGTCATACTTCGCGCGCCAGAAACCGCCGTGGATCACCATCGCGACTGCACGCGGCGCGGAATTCGCCCAAACATCAAAAAAATGGCTGGGATCGTTGCCATAGCGGATACGCAAATCGGCGGGTTGCGGAGGCAGCGAGAGAATGTCGCGCGTCATAACACGGACTCGACCTCCGCGAGTGAAGGTTCGGGCGTTTCGTTGCGACGCACCACAAACCAGTGCGCAGTGGCGACAACGAATGTAACCAGCAGCAAAAATCCTTCTCGCAGGGTAAGACGCGCAAGCAGGAGAATCGAAATTGCAATACAAAAACAAGCAATGGCTCGTCCGAACGGCAAGCGCAGCGCAGCCTCGTGGGGATGGGTTTGTCGAAGTCGGATAAGACTGGCACAGACACTGGCGTAGATCACGATCACGGCGCCTGAAGCGAGGGCAATGGCCCAGCGAAACGTGCCACTCAGGGCAAGCAGCCAAGTGAGAAAGGTAAAAGCGAGGATCGAAATGAACGGGGTTTGGAATTTTGGGTGAAGTTTTGCGAAGAGCGCGGGGAAGTCATGGCGCTGGGCGAGCGAATAAGTGAGGCGTGGAGTTGCGAGCAACACGGCAGAGAGATGGCCGAAGGTCGAAACCATCGCAGCCATAGTTACGAAGGCCGCGCCCCCGCCTCCAATGAGGATCAGCGCAGCCGACGCAAGCGGACGCTCGGCAGGGCCAGTGCCGATGACGGCAACCACGACAAACTGGATCAACGCATACACGGTGATGCACAGCAGCATGCCTGCGGCGAGCGCGAAAGGTATCGTGCGCTGGGGATCCTTTACTTCTCCGGCGGGGAGCAGAGCATTTTCAAACCCGGCGTAGGCGAAAGCGAGCAGGAGCATAGCGTCCACCCACGGCGAGATGCCGTTCGGAGCTGGCTGGGCATGGGCGAACGTCGCGGGGTGATGAAAGAAATAAGTCACGCCGAGCGCGATAACTAATCCGAGCGGGAGCAGTTTCGCGATGGTAAAGACGCTGCTCAGGTTTGCACCGACCTGTACGCCCACGCAGTTCGCTGCAGCGAGGAATAAGAAGAGCACGCTGATCACCGCTGCCCGTCCGATCGGAGTGGCCGCGAATGGAAGATACGCAGCGAGATAGATCGTAAAGAGGTTAGCGGCCGCGGCACTCGTTCCCATCGGGGCAAGCCACGAGAACCAACCTACCTGCATACCGACGAATCTTCCGAATGCGGTGCGGGTATAGAGGTACGCGCCCCCGGGCGCGGTAAACCGCGACGCGACTTCGGCGAAGCAAGCCATCATCAATCCCATGGCCAGGCCGGCCAGTACCATGGCGAGGGGGCTGGCACGTCCGACAATGCCATTGAGCGTCGAGGGAATACCGAAGATCCCACTGCCCACGACGGTATTGACGACCAGGGCAGTAAATGCCCAGCGTCCTATGGAACGGGTTAAGGGCAGAGCGACCTCGCGTGCGATGGAGTGGCACGGAATTGTATCGTAGGCAGCTGTTCCTAAGGTCAGAAAAGGAAAGCGGCGAACCATCAGGTTCGCCGCTTCTAGTGAGGGAGCGCGCTGCGGGCTAGTGGCCGCCGGCGGAGGCGGTACCGTTGTCGAGAACGATCGCGCCTTTCATTTTCTGGACAAGAATCTGCTGGATGGCGCGGTCGTTGTCACTGACAACCACGGAGACTGCGCCTCCGAATCCGGTCCGAGCCTCAAAATGCCCGGAGCTCGTCGCGACTGTCTTTCCGCGAGACACGAATGTAGCCTGAACTGCATCGCCATTGCGATCGAGCAGAACTTTGTAGTCGCCCGGGGCCAGAGTCGTGCCATTCACAGTCGACTTCGTGTTGAGAGTCAAGTTGACCGAACTCTTGTTGGCTGCGAAGGCCGAGACTGCCAACAGCAGAACAAATGTCATCACAGCAACTTTCCGAATGTGCTTCATACTGCTCCTTCAACATAGCTCGCTCTGCGAGCATCACTTCAACGGCGTTAAGATTCCAAGGGGCCTGCCCACACCCTTGCGATGGAAATTGCGCGCAAGGTCCTGCTCACCTCGACTACAGATACGAAGAACCGCGGTCGGCGGTTCCATAGGCTTGTTAATCACGTGAGGGGCCAGATCTCGCGAGCACCGAAAACCGATACTCCTCAAGAGCTTGCGAAACCGCATGAACACTGGGTAAACCGAGCAGATGTTCGAAGATGAGAAATTGTGTCCGCGAGCGAACAGCTATTGGTCCCATTCTCGTCCCAGTGAATCGGCGCGAAGAATGAACTAGCGCGGGAAGTGGTAATAGACGTCTTGTTTGGAAGGGATAGAAACGCCGTTGCGCTTCGCAGGAATGAAGTGTGCGAGTTGCAACGCCTCGAGGACGCGGGAATCCACGGCCGGGGAGAGTCCTTGCAGCAGCTGGGTTGCGACGACATTCCCCTGTTCGTCAATCGTGATCTCCACGATCACGCTGCCTTCCATGCCTTCGGCGAATTCGCTTGCCACAATCGCCGGGTTCGGTCCGCCGACCCAGAGAGCAGGACGCACTTCCGTCCCAGCGAGATCGCCATAGGCAAGTGACCCATTCCGCGAGCCAGCAGTCGCAGCATCGCGGCTCCGGCCGGCGCTAGCGGTTCGATCACTGTTATTCGCTGCGAGGGTCCGTTCTTGCTTCTCAAGGCGCAGTTGAAGCGACTTGCTGGGAGTCTGCAACTGCTTCGAGCGGACGGTCTGCTCCCGGTTCTTCCTGGGATGAACGCTCGCGCCGGTGGAGGCGGAATCAGGAGACTCGGAACTCCAATAAAGACGCGCCAGGGAGCGGCCGCCGCTGCCCTGCCGCAGTTGCTGAACCTTCACGATGGCTGGATTGGGCGCACGCAGCAGCAGGAAGAGGACGAAACAATGCACCGCCACCGAGGTGACTAGAACCCAGGGACGCCGTCTAAATGGCGATGCCGAATACGAGTCGAACATAATCCTGCTATAGATGGTTGCGCCAACCCCACAGAGACATTAGACGCGATGTTTTGGGCGCTGTCATCCGGGATGTTGGGCAACCAAGAAATCCACAGGAACGGAATCAGGCACAGTTGAGCTACACTGCTCTTAGTCTCGTATTCATTTGGGGGATGAATATGTCATGTACTGAAGGCGATAATCTTAAGAGCGCGGTCCTCGACAAGATCGAAGAATACCTGGCGGCTGAAAAAGCGCAGTTTGACTCATCCGATTTCGATGAGGAAGCGTTGCGCGCCCGCGCGGAACTCGCGCACGCCTCGCTTGCAGAAACCCGGCAACGCTATTGGGAACATATCAAGCAGCACGGCTGCGATCCGAGCGCGGTCCTCTCTGTCGATCCGGGCCCGATCGATTCCATCGCCGTTTAAAGAATCCTCCTACACCGGTCTCGTTACGGCAGGCTCATCGCCTGCCTTTTGCATTCTGGGGTGATGCTCGCTTTGCCATAGAGATATATTGGATGGCGGAGGCAAGGATGAAGCGGATCCTCGGGTGGACGTTGGTTGTGCTGTGGGCAGTGGGCGTCTATTCGCAGACGGAATTACTCGGAAATATCGCAGGCCGCAAGATCATGGATCTGAGCGGCACATGGAACGTCATCATCGATGCCTATCACGTCGGAGAACGTAACCGTTTTTTTGAAGATCGAAAGCCGAAGGATCCAAGTGAACTCGTGGAATATAGCTTCGATCGCTCGGGCACACTCAAAGTACCCGGCGACTGGAATTCCCAACGAGAAAGCCTCTTGCTGTATGAGGGCCCGCTCTGGTATCGCCGAGTATTTTCCTATCATCCCGTCGATGGAAAACGGCAGTTCGTCTATTTTGGGGCTGCCAATTATCATGCCACAGTTTATTTAAATTCAGAAGAACTGGGCGAGCACAGCGGTGGGTACACGCCGTTCAACTTCGAAGTCACTGGAAAGTTGCGCGATGGTGAGAACCTGCTGGTCGTGGAGGTAGATGATCGGCGGAGCCGCGATGCCGTTCCCGCCCTGAACACGGACTGGTGGAATTATGGGGGCCTCACTCGCGAAGTGACGCTGGTCGAGGTGTCGCAGGCTTTTATCCAGGACTATTTTGTTCAGTTGGCGAAGGGCTCTGCCCGCGAGATCGCCGGATGGGTACAATTAAATGGAGTGGCGGCGAAATCGCAAGTTCAATTGGAGATTCCCGAAGCGAAATTTCGGGAGACCCTCACAACGGATGAACACGGACGCGCGACCTTTCGGTTCCCCGTCAAACTCTCACTTTGGTCGCCCGAGAATCCCAAGCTGTACGAAGTGATTCTCTCTTCAAGCCAGGATTCCGTGAAGGACGAGATCGGCTTCCGAACGATTGAAACGCGCGGGAGCAAGATCCTGCTCAATGGAAAGCCTATTTTTCTCCGCGGCATCTCGATTCACGAAGAAGCGCCTTATCGCGGAGCGCGTGCTTTTTCTCACGAAGATGATCGCAGCCTACTTGGTTGGGCAAAAGAACTGGGCTGCAATTATGTCCGACTAGCCCATTACCCGCATCACGAGTCGATGGTACGCGAGGCTGAGCGCATGGGATTGCTGGTGTGGTCCGAAATCCCGGTCTATTGGGATATTGACTGGCAGAACCCAGCGACCTTGGCGGAAGCCCGCCAGCAACTTCACGAAGAGATCGCGCGCGACCATAACCGAGCGGCTATTATTTTGTGGTCCATCGCAAACGAAACTCCAATGGATCCGGCACGGCTGCAGTTCCTCAAAGCTCTTGGGAACGATGTTCGAGAGCTTGATTCCACGCGTCTGCTCACCGCAGCTATGAATCGAACCGGACGCGAGGGGAACGTGCGACTGGTGAATGACCCCCTAGGCGAAGTGGTCGACGTACTTGCGGTCAACGAGTACATCGGCTGGTACGAGGGTCGACCAGAGGATGCCGACCGGACGGAGTGGAAGACCTCATGGGACAAGCCGCTGGTCTTCAGCGAATTCGGAGCTGGGGCGCCTTACGGCCGCCATGGCGATGTTGGTGAGCGATGGACCGAGGAATATCAAGCGGGGCTCTACGAGCACCAACTCGCTATGTTGCGGAGAATTCCTTCGCTTGCGGGCATGTCGCCCTGGGTCTTGATGGATTTTCGATCCCCGGTACGGCTGCTGCCCGGGGTGCAGGATATGCGAAACCGCAAGGGCCTGCTCTCCGATCAAGGACAGCGCAAGCAAGCGTTCTACATCCTTCAGAAGTTTTATCAAGAGATGGCAAGCCATTGAACGGCGAGCTGGCGTGGCAGAATAATTCAATCAACTCGTTCTATGACGGAAGAGGACTCATGAAATATCGCAAGCTGGGCCGTACCGGGTTTGAAGTCAGCGACATCGCACACGGCCTTTGGGGAATGGGCGGGTGGAGTGGCTCGGATGATAAGCAGTCGCTTGCCGCTTTGCAGATGGCCATTGATGCAGGGTGCAACTTCTTCGACTCTGCCTGGGGCTATGGCGAGGGCAAAAGCGATGCGCTACTC
The DNA here is from genome assembly GCA_003151155.1 of Acidobacteriaceae bacterium. Lineage (GTDB taxonomy): Bacteria > Acidobacteriota > Terriglobia > Terriglobales > Acidobacteriaceae > Korobacter. Next base: position 57,098 of record PLWX01000083.1, on the reverse strand, counting down.
GGCCAGATCATTGCCGCCAATCCAGGTAAGCGGCTGTATGCGGCCTCGAAAATTCCGCCAAAGAATCTGCAGTGGCCTGCGAAGCCAAGCTACAAGTACCAGGACGTTTTCCCCACGAAGCACGTGTTTCATTTCGCGAACGCCATCCGCGAAAAGCTCGGTACCGAGTCCATTGATGTGCTGCAATTCCACGCCTGGGATGACAGTTGGGCGGAGGAGGCAGAGTTCCGGGAGACCGTAGAGAAACTCAAGAGCGACGGATTGATCCGCTCTTTCGGGTTGAGTCTGAATCGATGGGAGCCCGCGAACGGAATCAAGGCGATTCGCACCGGACTTGTGGATGCGGTCCAGGTGATCTACAACATCTTCGATCAGTCGCCCGAAGATGAGCTTTTCCCGGTTTGCGACGAATTCAACGTGGGCGTGATTGCTCGCGTTCCTCTGGATGAGGGCAGTCTCGGTGGCAATCTGACCTTCGACACGAAGTTTCCAGAAGGCGATTGGCGGGGCGGCTATTTCGGGCCCGAGAACCTGAAGAATACAGTCGAGCGGGTCGAAGAGCTCAAGAAAATCATTCCGTCTGGTATGACGCTACCGGAGATGGCATTGCGATTCATTCTTTCGAACCCAACCGCGAGCACTACGATCGTCGGCATGCGGAAACCGGAGCACGTGAAAGGAAACATCGCGGCCAGCGATGCCAGGCCACTCGACCAAGCACTGCTGAAGGAACTGAAGAACCATCGATGGGACCGGGAACCCGCGCCCTGGTCCGACTAATCGAGAACAAAGAAGGCGCTGCCGCGGCAGCGCCTCGCAATCAATTCATTTATTCCAATACAAAAATATTCTTTTTTTCGCAGATCTCTTTCAGGATCTTCGGCCACACCGAGACTGTCACTTCGCCAAGATGTGCTTTGCGCAGCAGAAGCATAAGCGTCCTTGATTGGCCGATGCCACCGCCGATGCTGAGCGGGACGGTACTGTTCATGATCGCCTGGTGATAAGGGTAATTCAGGAAGTGCTCCTGTCCCGTCATCCTCAGTTGTTGCTTAAGCGTCGTCGGGTCGACTCGAATTCCCATCGACGACAATTCGTGCCGCCGCTTGGTGATCGGGTTCCAAACCAGGATGTCGCCGTTCAAGCCGTGCATCATCTTGCCGTCTTCGGAGACGGTTTCCGTGGTCCAGTCGTCGTAGTCCGCGGCTCGCATCTCGTGCGGATAGCCGTCCTTGAGGGTCCAACCGATGCCGATGATGAACACTGCAGGATATTTCTGGAGAATCATCGTCTCCCGCTGTTTGCGCGGCAGGTCGGGATACATCTCAAGAATGTCTTCGGCATGAAGGAACGTAAGCTTCTCTGGCAGTCGTGGAAAGCGAGGATCATTCAACTCGGGAAACCGATTCAGGGCAAAACGTTCCGCTCCGACGAGTACAGTCCAGACTTTGCTTACGATCGCTTTCAGAAAGTCGAGGTTGCGCTGCGCGGGGGTAATGGAGCGCTCCCAGTCCCACTGATCGACATACACGCTGTGATCATGGTCAAGAAAATAGTCCTTGCGAACCGCACGCATGTCAGTGCAGAGACCTTCGCCAGGCTTCATGTCGAATTCTTTTAGTGCCATTCTCTTCCACTTCGTTGCCGCTTGCACCACTTGGGCATCGACCGGATGCTGGTCGTGATCGTTAGATATATGGAATCCGATCGGCGTTCGGGAACCGTCACGATCAAGATAGTCATTGACCCCGCTGTCCACGTCAACGATAAGCGGCACAGAGGTCATGATGAGGTTCAATTCCTGGCAAAGATGCTCCTCGATGTACGTCTTTACCGCGTGAATCGCTTTCTGCGTCTGGCGTCGATCAAGCAGTGAGTGATAATCATTGGGTAATATTTTTTCCAGTTCGGTATAGTTGCCGATGCCGGGCCCTGCGAGGTCGGCCACTTTGGATGAAATCGTTGCCATTACAGTTCCTCCTCGGAAATTACTGGCGGTCTGTAAGAGCATCACAATCAGGAGATGATGTCAGTGCTATAAATCACCTGCGGCTGTGCGGTAGACAGCCGGGAGAGTGCAAGCAATGAAGTTTCATGCGAAATTGGCAGCCCCGAGCCACAAGAAGATCCGCTTGAAAGATTTCGACCCCGCCGAGACCTACGGCTACGAAAAGGGCCACGAAAAAGACGATCGCGATGAAGCCCTGATGGCCAAGACAACGGCACGGCTTGATGAGCTGCAATACATGCTTTACGCCGAGGGTAAGCGTTCTGTATTGCTCGTGCTGCAGGGCATGGATACATCCGGCAAGGATGGCACCATTCGCCACGTGATGTCGGGTGCGAGTCCACAAAGCTGCAAGGTTACTTCCTTCAAACAGCCCACCAGCCGCGAACTCGCGCACGATTTCCTCTGGCGCATTCATAAGGCGGTGCCCGAGAAGGGCAACATTGGGATTTTTAACCGATCGCATTATGAAGACGTGCTGGTTGTTCGCGTGCACAAGCTGGTACCGAAAAGTGTCTGGTCCGAGCGCTACGATGAGATTAATCGCTTCGATAAATATCTGACCGAGAACGGAACGACGATCCTTAAATTCTTCCTGCATATCAGCAAGGATGAGCAGAAAAGGCGCATCGAGGAGCGGATCGCGAATCCCAACAAGCACTGGAAGCTTTCGGAGGCCGACTTGAAAGAGCGCGAATTCTGGGACGACTACACCGAGGCTTACGAGGACGCCATTCACAACTGCAACACAAAACACGCGCCGTGGTACATCATCCCAGCCGATCACAAATGGTTTCGCAATCTTGCAGTGTCGAGAATACTCGTAGAAACACTGGAAAAGATGGATCCGAAATATCCAACTCCTGAATTGGACATTGCCCGAATGAAACGTCTACTCAAATGAAAGCTATTGCCATTATCCCCGCCCGTATTGCGTCTACACGCCTACCCCGTAAGATCTTGTGTGAAATCGATGGCCGCATCATGCTCGATCGCGTTTATCAAGCAGCGAAAGCGGCACCGATGCTTTCCGAAGTCGTTATCGCGACGGATTCCGAAGAGATTCAGGAACTGTGCATTCGCAACGGATGGGTTGCCTGCATGACGTCCGACCAACATCGCAGCGGCACCGATCGTGTAAACGAAGTGGCGCAAAAACTGGAGGCCGATGTCTACATCAACGTGCAGGGCGATGAGCCCCTGGCACGTCCGGAACATCTGACCGCGCTGCTCGAACTGATGCAGGATAAGACCATCCAGGTGGGAACGCTGAAGACCGCATGCGCAGCGGAAGATGTCGGCAATCCCAATGCGGTGAAGGTTGTGACCGATAAACGGGGGCGGGCGCTTTACTTTTCGCGTTCCACCATTCCGTTCGATCGCGACTCACGCGGCGACAGTCCGTACTATAAGCACCTGGGCTTTTATGCCTATCGCAGGACGGCGCTCGAGCAGTTCTGTGCGTGGCCGGAATCGGCGTTAGAGCGCAGCGAGCGCCTGGAGCAGCTTCGCTTCTTGGAAAATGGCACCGATATCTACGTGGCCGAAACCCCTTATGACACGATAGGCGTCGACACCGAGGGCGACCTGAAGAGAGTGGAAGAGATTCTGCGCAGCCGCCGCTAGACTGCGGGTTGTTGTTTCGCGCGCCATGCGGCAGCAGCAGCGGTACGCTTGCCAATCGACGGATGGGAGTGGAAAAGTACCTCAATCCAGCGTGAGGGATTTTCTTCCGCAAGATTCTGGCTGGCTAACTTGTGCATGGAAGAAATGAACGGATCAACCGACACAATCGATTTCCACGCATACTGGTCAGCCTGACGTTCGTTATAGCGGGAGTAGGCATTCAGCACTGGCGCGAGCACCAGCCCGAGAACAGCTGCGATCAGCGCAAGCAATGGAAGATTCGCAAAATCCGAAACGGATTGGAACATCTGCCGCTGATCCACGGCCCAGCGAAGGATGTGGCTTGCGGCGAAAAATCCGACGAACGTAATTCCAACCTGCAGCAGCATTCCTTTTGCAATGTGGCCATGCACATGATGACCTAGCTCGTGCGCCAGCACAGCTTCGATCTCGTCGTCGGTATAGTTATTCAGGAGCGTATCCGCTACCAGGATACGGCGTGTCTTCCCTAAGCCTGTAAGTGCGGCGTTGGCTTTCTTCGACTTTTCTGAGATCTTCCACTCGTACACACCGCGAACTCGCGTTCCTGCTCGCTCGCTCAGCCGAACGAGACGCTCTCGTAGACCGTCGTTCCGGAGCGGCTCGAAGCGATAAAAGATAGGAAAAAGCACGACTGGCGCGAGCTGCGCCAGCAAAACGCTGAACCCGATAAATACAACCCACACGATGATCCACCACTCGTCCGGATAAGCACGCATCGTGGCGTAAAGCACTTCCACAAGGATCGTGATCAGGACCAAACCGACGAGCCAGCCCTTCACTTCATCCCAAACCCACCCGCTGATCTTCTGGTTCGACAGCTTATATTTGTGCTCAAGGCGGAATGCGTAGTAATCCAGCGGAAGCGTAACCACTTTGCTGACAACGAGGAGCATGAGCACAAACAGAAAAAGTGCCAGGCTGTAGTTTTGTCGCGAAGCGTTATATGCGAGATCACGAAGGCGGGCACTCCCGTGATTCAGCAGCAGGGTAATGAGCAGCCCGAAACCGACGATAAGGTCGCAAACCTCTGCCCAGCGCTTGGCGCGATTGTACTTGCGCGCTTCGAACGAATCGGGCTGGAGGTTCGGAGTGCTGTTCATAAGCTTTCAATGAAATCGCGGGCAAGCTTTCGTTGCCCGCGGACCCCGGCGCCAATCATCGCGGTTGGATCTATTATCGCAATCCACAGCTCAGAATGCCATGTAACTTCCGTACATCAGGCACGCTGGTAAACGAACTTCTCCGCCTCGCCAAGAATCTCCTTGACCAATTCTGGAGACGAAGCTTCGCTGTACACGCGCAGTAACGGTTCGGTCCCGGAAGCGCGGATCAGCACCCACGCATCTGCGCCGTTGCCATTGTTCGGCGTGTCGAAGAAAAACTTCATGCCGTCCATGTCTTCGATGCGGCTCACCGAAAATTTTCCGATCTTCTGGGGACGTGCGGTAGCCCGACGCATGGCATCGTTTTTAACTTCGTTGTCGAGATGCATGTCGATGCGTCCGTAGTGGTGCTGTCCGTACTCGGACTGGAGCGAGTCGACGAGTTGGCCAAGCGACATGCCATAGTCGGCCATGACGTTCGCGATAAGAAGCGAATTCATGATGCCGTCGCGTTCCGGCAGGTACCGAGGAATTCCGATGCCCCCTGACTCTTCCCCTCCGATCAGAACTTCCTTGCCAGAGAGCACCACGTCGCAAACATACTTGAACCCGATACCGTGTTCGATCAGTTCGCGGCCGTGCTTCTTCGCCATACGGTCCAGCATGCTGGTGGTATTGAAGGCACGGGTTATGGCGCCAGGCCACTTCTTTTTCTCGAGCAACCACTTCAAAATTACGGCAAAACATTTATGTGCATCGACAAAATTTCCGTGTTCGTCGACGGCGCCGATGCGGTCAGCATCGCCATCGGTCGCCAGACCCGCATGGGCCTTCTCTCGCACGGTGGCCTCTTGCAAAGCCGCGATGTGGGGCAAGATCGGCTCCGGGTTGATCCCCGGGAAGAGCGGGTTCACCTCACCACGAATTTCTATGTGAGAAATACCGCGTTCGGTGAAAATTCCTTTCAGCACGCCACGGCCCGCTCCATACATAACGTCGATACAGAACCTAAAATTTGCTTTGGCGATGGCGTCGAGATCTGCGAAGCTCTTCAAAATCTCGAGATATGGCTTTTTCAGATCGAAGGCCTCGACTTTTCCGCCGCCCTTCTGGATCGGCGGCGCGTCGAGATAGCTCTCGATCTGTTTCATAATCGTCGGCGTACCCGAACCACCGTAATGGGCCTTGTACTTCACGCCATTCCAGTTCGCCGGGTTATGGCTGCTGGTGATCATGACGCCACCGGCGGCACCGTACTTCTTGATGCAGTAAGAAAGTGCAGGCGTGGGCGTGTAGTCATCCGCGAGGCGCACATGCAGGCCAGTGGAAGCGATCGCTTCTGCTGCGGCTTCGGCGAAGCGACGAGATCCGAAACGAGTGTCGTATGCGAGAAAAACGCCTTTGCTAGCGTCTTCGTGCTTGAGAACATAATGCGCCATCGCATGCGCGACACGACGAACGTTTTCGAAGGTGTAATCGTCGGCGATCAGTCCCCGCCAACCATCCGTTCCGAACTTGATTTGTTGTGGCATAGAGAGTTAAACGAGTCTGTGAAGTTTCTTTTCGTCGAGGAACTTTACAACTTTTCCGACATCCTGCGAATTTTTGCGAGTCGTGATTAGCAGCGCATCTTCCGTCTCTACGACCACGAGATCTTCGACACCGACCACGGCGACAAACTTCTTGGGCGAATAGACAAAGTTTCCGCCAGCGTGGTGCGTGAACGAACCCTTGGAACTCACAACATTGCCATCATCTGCGAGTTGCTGTTCGGCGGCGCGATGTTCGAAGAGCGCCGCCCAGGAGCCGAGATCGTTCCATCCCCAGTTGGCGGGAATACAGAATATGTTCGAACTATGTATGCCTTTGGCCGAACGCGGCTCAAGGATGGCGTAATCCACGCTGATGTTTTCGCACTTGGGATAGAGGCGCGCAAACGTCCGGGTGAAATCTTTCGTGCCATAACTGGCTGCGATTTTCTCGAGGAAGGGAGCGGTCTCTCGAAGATGTTCGCGCAGCGCATTGGCGAGCGTTCTTGCTCCCCACACGAAAACACCGCTATTCCAGAAATAACTTTCTGACTCGAGGAATTCCGCCGCCTTCTCGGCATTCGGTTTCTCGGTGAAGCGCCGGACGCGCATCACGCCACGCTCGAACTGCTCGCCGACCTCGATGTAGCCGTAGCCCGTCTCAGGGCGTGTGGGCTTGATGCCGAGCACCACGATGTTCTCCCCGGCAGCAGCGAGGGTGACGGCTTTCGCAATGTCCTTACGGAACTGCGCTTCATTGGCCGTAACATGGTCAGACGGGAAGAGTCCAAGCACAGCATTGGGATCGAGGCGCTCAAGAATGAATGCCGCGAGACCGATGGCCGGGGCAGTGTTGCGACCCACTGGCTCGGGAACGATTTGATTTGCCGGCACGCTGCGCAATTGTTTCGCGATGGGCTGCACGAGATCGCCATTGGTGATGACCCAGAAATTCTTTTTGTCGGCGATGGGGGCGAGGCGCTCCACCGTCTCCTGGATCATGGTCTTCTCGCTATTCAGAGGGAGAAGCTGCTTGGCCATGCGTTTACGGCTAAGTGGCCAAAAACGCGTGCCACGGCCGCCTGCCAAGATCACCGGATAAAAATTCGCTTTCGACGATTGCTTGATCATAACAAAGTTGTAGTCGGCTCCACGACTGGATGCGCAGGCAAATTCATGCGCAGGACTTCGCATTCCCACTGAGGGTGTACTTCAAATTCGCCGCATGCCGCAGGCACTACCACCGCTTCTCCGGGGGTGAAAGCGATAGGCTCCATGCCTTCGTAATGCACGGCTGCCGAACCCTTCACAGAAACTAATACCTGAACGGAAGCTCCGGGCTCTTCGCTGCGTAATCGTAGAGGTTCTTTCGTTTCGAAACGTTCCACTCGAAACGATGGTGAGGCTACCAGCAGGGTGTGTGACTTGTCACCTTCGGCTTTCACCTTGCCGGCATGGGTGTTTTGCTTGGTCGCCGCCAGGCCTTGTTCCACGTGCAACTCGCGAGGACGCCCGTAGTCGTAGAGACGATAGGTGGTATCCGAATTCTGCTGCGTTTCGATCATGATAGCGCCCGGACAGATGGCGTGGACAGTGCCAGCATCCACGTAGAGCATGTCGCCGGCCTGCACGTTGATGGCATTCAACAGATGCTCGGCGCGCTTTTCGTGGATCGCCCGCTCGAACTCATTCTTCGAAACTCCGGGTTTTAACCCGAGCATCACTTGCGCGCCCGGTTCCGCACTGGCGACATACCAACACTCGGTTTTGCCCCAAGGTTGGCCGGTCGCCTGGGCGCGCTCGTCGTCGGGGTGCACCTGCACTGACAGCTTCTCGTGCGGAAAAAGAAATTTGATAAGCAGCGGAAAACGATCCGCCGGTTTCGACTTGGTGCCGGTGAGTGAAGCGCCAAGTTGTTTGCAAAGCTCGCCAAGCGTCTGGCCGGCAAGCGGTCCGCTGGCCACGCGGCAATTTTCGCCGGTGAGCCACGCTTCGCCGATCGGATTGTCGCCGACGATGCGAGTGTAGATCGGCCGCAGATCGCGCGTGCCCCAGATGCGCTCATGAAATTCGGGGATGAGGAGAAATGGATGGATGTCAGGCATTTATTAGATCGCGACTACATCTTAGAGGCAGCTCTGGCCAGAGGCGTTGCCGACGACAGCACCTCTGGCCAAAAACTTCGGTAATCTGGAGCTACAGGCTTGAGAAAAACTTGTTCATTCGCTGCAAACCGCGTTCCACGTTCTCGTGCGAAGCCGCGTACGAAAGGCGGATGTGCTTGGTCGTACCGAAGGCCTCACCCGGCACGCTGACCACGTGGGCCTCGTGCAGCAGCTTTTTGGCAACGTCAGCCGCAGTCTTCATGCCGCCCTTGCCAAAAGTACCACTTATGTCTGGGTAGGCGTAGAACGCACCTTGTGGCATGGTGCAGGTGATGCCGGGGATGGCACGCAAGCCGGCGACGATCTTGTCGCGCAGCTTGATGTAATCTGCGCGCATTTCCTTCACGCAGTCCTGCGGGCCGTTCAGGGCAGCAACCGCCGCCTTCTGCACGATCGAGGTCGGGTTCGACGTGGATTGGCTTTGCAGCTTCTGCATCGCGCTCACGATCGGGGCGGGGGCCAAGGTGAACCCCAAACGCCACCCGGTCATTGCGTAAGTCTTGGAGAGCGAGCCGACCACGAGTAAGCGTTCCTTCACTTCGGTCAGGCCACCGAGAGAAAATTCTTCGCCAGTGTAGTTGAGGTAGACGTAGCACTCGTCCGAAATCACGTAAATGCCGCGTTCGAGCGCCATGCGAGCGATCGCCTTCATGTCTTCCGAAGCCATGACCGCACCCGAGGGGTTCGACGGCGAGTTCAGGATTATGAGCTTGGTTTTGGGCGTGACGGCGCGCTCCACCATCTCGGCCGTCAGGCGGAAGTTCTGGCTTTCGTCGGTTTCGACGAAGACCGGCTTGCCGCCGGAGTATTGCACCATGTCTTTGAACGAGACCCAGTAGGGCACGGGGATGATCACTTCATCGCCGTGATCGACCAGCACCTGGATGGCGTTAAACAGCGCGTGCTTGCCGCCAACGGAGGCAATCACTTCTTCGCGCTTATAGTCGCTGGCGAAGTCGGTGGCGTGACGCTTCGCGATGGCGTCGCGAAGTTCGGCAGTACCGGCAACTGCCGTGTACTTGGAGAAGTTCCCATTAATCGCTGCAATGGCCGCTTCCTTGATGTGCTGAGGCGTGGAGAAATGCGGCTCGCCGGCGCCGAAGTCCACCAGGTCAACCCCGCTGAAACGCAGCTTCTCGGCCTCATTCACGACCGCGAGGGTGGCCGAGATCTCGATGCGGTTCATACGGACGGCAGAGGTGTGGTTCAATTGCGAGGTTGCGGAACTCATGAACTCATTCTCCTGAGTGGGGACTACTTGGAACTTGTTACGCCGTTTACCTTGGACCGGAGCCGTTCGGCGACCATGGGTGGTACCAGGCCTTCTACTGAGCCACCGAGTCGCGCTACCTCGCGCACCAGGCGCGAGCTAAGATACGAATACTTTTCAGCCGGCATCATAAAAATGGTTTCCAGGCCGGGGTCGAGTTTGCGGTTCATCAATGCCATCTGCAGTTCGTACTCGTAGTCGCTGATGGCGCGAATGCCACGCAGCACGGCAGCCGCGTTGCGAGTTCGCGCATAATCCACGAGCAAGCCCTGGAACTCGTCGACATGGACGTTGGGCAGGTCCTCCGTCATCGCTTCGAGCATCTCGCGGCGTTCGGGAACCGAAAAGAGCGGATCCTTTTCAGGGTTGCGTAGAATCGCGACAACCAGTTCATCGAAGATTTTTGCCCCGCGATGAATGAGGTCCAGATGCCCGTTCGTGACCGGGTCGAAGGAACCCGGATAGATGGCTGTGACTCGCTTCAAGGTCCGTCCTGTTATGGTGAAACGCTGATTTTAAGCCCCTCCATGCAATCAAAGCAATGGAAGCTAACATAGGTATATAGGGTAAATCCTTCGCGCGGCCCGGTGCCACCATTCCAAGCGGCAACTTTGCACTGGACAAGCGCACCTAACACCTGAGTACCATTCTTTACGGGATGGCTAACCGCCAAGGCGCCGCAGCCGCGCCACTCGAAACGGAGAGACCTTGATCGACTTGCTGGACCGCCGTGCAGTCCGCGTACTCACCACGGCCCTGATCTTTGTCGGCGTGCTGTTCTTCATTTACCGCGTCCGCGAGACATTGATCCTCTTTCTCTTCGCGCTACTGTTCGCTTACCTCTTTGAGCCGGTGGTGCGCCGCTTGCAGCCCTGGATGCGGAACTCCAGGGCCCTTGCCATCCTGATCGTATATATCCTGCTGTTCTTCATTCTGACGATGACCGGCCTGCTCTTCGGGCCACGGATCTTCTCGGAAGGGCAGAAGCTTGGGCAGTCGCTGCCCAGCCTCTACGAGAGGGTCGCCAGCGGGAATATCGCCTTTCTGATCGGAAACAAACACGGTTGGAGCTACGAAACATCGAGCCGGCTTCAAGTGTTCCTGGCCTCTCACCAGGAGCAGATTGTGAGTGTAATCAGCCGCAGCGGGGCAAAGGTCGCTTCCCTTCTCACCAACGTCGGCTGGATTGTCATCATTCCCATCCTCGGCGTGTTCTTTCTGAAAGATAAACACGCCTTCCGGGTGAGCCTGCAAAACCTGGTAGCTGATCCGACAAAGCGAGAATTCCTATCGCGGATGATCGTCGACGTCGACACCATGTTGTCGCAGTTTGTGCGTGCTCAGCTGCTGCTGGCCGTCATCTCGGGCATTGTTTACACTTTGGCGCTCTCGCTCCTCCGTGTGCCATATGCGTTCGTTCTGGGCGCGGTCGGCGGACTACTCGAGTTCATTCCACTGGCTGGTCCGGCCGCCGCCGCGGTCGGGATTATCGGTATTTGTTTCGGTCTCAATTACCCTCACATTCTTTGGGTGATCCTCTTCCTCGGTGCGTGGCGCGTGGTTCAGGATTACGTGATCTCTCCCCGGTTGTTAGGCAGCAAGGTTGAGCTGCACCCGCTGCTCACGATCTTCGGCATTCTCGCGGGCGGCGAATTGGCCGGCGTGATTGGGATCTACTTGTCGGTACCGCTGATTGCGACATTGAAGATCATCGTGACGCGCTGGCGGGCGTACTCCGCGGCAGCGGCGTTGGGGACGGATCCGGAACCCGTGGTATCCCTGCACCAATAGAAAAAGGCGACCGAAGCCGCCTTTCCCGCAGGGACTGAAGCCCCATTCTGACTTGCCGCCACATTCACCCGGCTGAAGCCGGGTGCTACCTCAGATCAAAAACCGGCGCTGAAGGAGCTGAAACTACTCGGCTTTTTCTTCGGCTGCCTTGGAGATAGCGATGGTCTCGCCTACATCGCCGACCTTGAATCGCGCGAAGCGCTTCACCGAGATGTTCTCACCGAGTTTGCCGATAGTGGTCGCGATGAGTTGGCCGACGGAGATGGTCTGCTCCTTGATGAAGGGCTGCTCAAGCAGGCACACTTCCTCGTAGAACTTGGCCATCTTGCCTTCGACGATCTTCTCGATCACCGGAGCGGGCTTGCCCGTGGCGGCAGCCTGCGCGCGATAGATGTCCTTCTCTTTTTCAAAGGCTTCCGGAGTCACGTCCTCTTTACGGACGAACTTCGGATCGCTGGCAGCGATGTGCATCGCGATGTCGTGCGTCAACTCCTGGAACTGCGGAGTGCGCGCGACGAAATCGCTCTCGCAATTCACTTCCACGAGGACGCCGATCTTGCCGCCCGCGTGGATGTAGCTCACTACCGCGCCTTCGCTGGTGGTGCGGCTCGCCTTCTTTGCTGCCGATGCCATGCCCTTCTTGCGCAATATGACGATGGCGTCTTCCATGTTGCCCTTGGCTTCGGTAAGGGCGTTCTTGCAATCCATCATCGGGGCGCTGGTCTTCTCACGAAGCTCTTTTACCTGTGCTGCACTGATATTCACGGTGGTTGTGCTCACTTCCTCATTCCAATCTGGACTTTTTAGAAATCCTGAAAGCTATTAATTTCCGGCGGTGTTCGCCGGACAGCACTTCTGCTAACGCTTTGTGCGCGATCTGATGCGAAAAGCTCAGGCGGTAACCGTTAAGGTCTTCCACCACCAGCTCTCGCGCATTCCATGGCCGGTCGACCGGGCCATCGATTACCTTGCCGCCTGCCGCCCTGACACGTGCTTCCAGATCGTCAACGCTGTGCTTCCAGTCAAAGCTGAGAGTCACACCCTGGCCGGATGGCTTCTGCGCTTCACCCTTCACGATCAGGAGGTCCTGATAACGCCGGCCCCGCATATGGGCCACGGTATGCGGGATCTCGAAGACACTTTCGAAGCCCAGAACCTGGTGATACCAGTCGCGGGTCGCATCGACGTTGGCAACGGCGAGGCGGACGAACATAGGCATCACATAAGTCTGCGGTGACATATTCGATTCCGTGTACCTGCCGTGGGATTCAGCGGCGGCCGTATACAAAATGACCCGCGCCGTGATGCGCGCGGGTCAGATTGAAACCTAATAGAAGGCTTTTATTTCTGTTCCGCCGCGGCGGCTTCGAGATTCTCAGACGCTGGCTGCTTGCGCACGCCCTTGCCGAGGACCTCTTCCATATTGATTTCTTCCGACTCGGCCGGGGCAGCTGCAGCCTCGTCCGTCGGATTTGCCAGACCGTGCTCTTCATCGTCGCCGATGTAGCTCTGCGGAATGACTTCCGCGGTCGTGTTCTCGTTGGCGTGTTCCAGCATCGCCTTGTCGGCCATCTGGGCGCCTTCTGCTACCGAGTCAGCGATCTTAGAGGCGAACAGGCGAATCGCACGGAGTGCGTCGTCGTTGCCGGGGATCACATAATCTACTTCCGTCGGATCGCAGTTCGTATCCACCACCGCAACCACTGGAATTCCCAGCTTGCGCGCTTCCTTCACCGCAATCTGCTCCTTGTTGGAGTCGATAACGAAGAGAGCGTCGGGCAGACGGTTCAAATTCTTGATGCCGGCAAGGTTCGCCTGCAAGTGCTTGCGCTCGCGCTCCAGCTTGATGACTTCTTTCTTCGGGAGCAGCTCGTAACGGCCATCCGTGGCCATCTCGTCGAGTTCTTTCAGCCGCTTCACCGACTTCTGGACGGTCACCCAGTTGGTGAGCAATCCACCGAGCCAGCGCTGGTTGATGTAGAACATGCCGCAGCGCTTCGCCTCTTCGGCGATGGCATCCTGTGCCTGGCGCTTGGTACCGACAAACAGAACCAGCTTGCCCTCGGCAGCGATGTCGGAGACGAACTTGGAGGCCTCCTTGAACATCTTCAGGGTCTTCTGCAGGTCGATAATGTAAATCCCGTTGCGCTCGCCAAAGATGTATTCCTTCATCTTCGGGTTCCAGCGCTTGGTCTGATGCCCGAAGTGAACACCTGCTTCGAGCAGCTCCTTCATGGTGATGTTAGCCAAACTACCTCCTATTTGGATTGCATCCCTCGCGGCGGATTTTCACCGGATCGCTCAGAATTTCCATTCCGAAACCCGCCCCGTTGTGGCGGGTGCGGAACAAATTCGTTCCGGTACTGCTACGTTGCAAGCCGTCCCCGGAACCACAAGACAACTGCAACGGAACCTGATAATTCTTGGCGTCCCACCCTGTCCTGCGGACAAGGGTGGGGCACCCACAGATTTCTAACGCTTCGAGAACTGGAAGCGCTTACGTGCACCCTTCTGGCCGTACTTCTTGCGTTCCTTCATGCGCGCGTCGCGAGTGAGGAAGCCTTCGGCCTTCATCTTGCTGCGGAATTCCGCGTTGAAGAGCTGGAGAGCGCGGGCGAGGCCCATGCGGACTGCATCCGCCTGGCCATGGACGCCGCCACCGCTGACATTTGCGATGACATTAAAGGTCGAACTGGTATCGGTCAGAACCAGCGGCGACTTCGCCGACTGACGCTGCGCTTCGGTCACGAAGTATTCTTCGTAGCCCTTGCCATTGACCTTGAACTCACCGCTACCGGGACGCAGGAAAACGCGGGCGACTGCCGACTTGCGGCGACCCGTTCCGTAATATTGAACCAATTCAGCCATTTCGAATATTTTCCGAGGACAGCCGAGCCGTCCTAACCCTTCTTCAAAACTTTATGCTTACGCGTTGGTCAGCGACTCAGGCTGCTGCGCGAGGTGAGGATGCTGGGCACCCTTATACACCTTCAGCTTGCCGCCCATGGCCTTGCCCAGTTTCGACTTCGGCAGCATGCCCTTGATGGCCTCTTCGAGGATCAATTCAGGACGCCGCTCCAGGCGCTTGAGGAACTCTTCTTCCTTCATGCCGCCGGGATAGCCGGAGTAGTGGTAATACTTTTTGCTGTCCGCCTTAAGACCGGTGATCTTGATCTTTTCGGCATTGATCACGACCACGTGATCGCCAGTATCGATAAACGGCGTGTACTTGGGGTTATCCTTGCCGCTGAGGATGCGCGCGACACGGGACGCGAGGCGACCCAAGGTCTGGCCCTCGGCATCAACGACAAACCACTTGCGCGCAACTTCCCCTTTGGGGAAATACGTGGACATCTCTAACTCTCCCAGATATTGGAAAACCGCGAATGAATACCGCTGGTTTAGCCGGCGCGCAGGACGCGCTCAGAAATCACCTGGCGAACAAACGCAGGATTACAGAAGCCTTAAGTGTAAACAACGCGAACGGGACATGTCAACGCACACGACCGGCGTTCAGCAACATTCCTGCCCTTTGCGGGCAAGTTCAAGGCCTGAGAGATTGTAGCGGAAACGGGAGGACAAGCCAAGGGGGAGAATTCAGACTCCGCGTGGAGAGAGCTTCAACCTGTCCGTTCTGCGAGCGAGTAACTTGTACTTCTTCCACCCGCCGCATTTCTTGCGAGTATTCCGACCTCGACTAACGCACGAATGTCGCGGGCCGCCGTGTCTTGCGAGGTCTTGGTCAGTTTCGCCCACTTCGACGTGGTCAAGTTCCCTTCGAAGCCGTCCAGCAAGCGGTTCAGCACGAGACGTTGTCGATCGTTGAGGGCGACACTCGCGATGGATTTCCAGAATTCGGCTTTGAACAGTACAGCCTCAAGAGTCACTTGTGCTCCATCGATCGCGGCTCCGAGAGTCGTCAAGAACCATTCCATCCAGCGAGTGATGTCGAGTGTCCCTTTTTGTGTTTTCTCAAGGACATCGTAGTATTCCGAGTGCTGCTTCTCGATCCTGGCGGACATGCTATAGAAACGCTGGGCGCTGTTATCGGATCGCGCCAGAGCCATGTCGGCAATCGCGCGAGCAATGCGTCCGTTGCCGTCATCGAATGGATGGATGGTGACGAACCAGAGGTGAGCCAGGGCAGCCTTCACGACCCAATCGTCATCCTGCTTTCCGTTAAACCAAGCGAGAAACGCCTTCATCTCGCGCGGCAATCGCTTCGCATCGGGCGCTTCGAAATGGACGCGCTCTTTCCCCATTGGCCCGGAGACCACTTGCATCGGACCGTTTTGATCGTCGCGCCACACGCCGGCTTGGATACGGTGCATACCGCTGCGACCAGAAGGAAATAAGGTCGCATGCCATCCGAAGAGCCGTTCGGTGGTGAGCGGTTGATCGAAGCGGCGGGTCGCATCGAGCATCATCTCCACCACGCCTTCGACGTTGCGGTCCACCGGTTTCAGGGCTCCGATGTCGATGCCGAGGCGACGAGCCACCGACGAGCGCACCTGCTCGGCGTCCAGCTTTTCGCCTTCAATCTGGCTGCTCTTCACAACATCTTGCGTCAGGGTTACAAGAACAGCTTCCTGCCGAAGAGGAAAGCCCAAGCCTTCCATGCGTCCGACGAGGCGCCCTTGTTTGTGGCGCACAGTGGCCAGCAACGCAGCGAGCTGTTGCCGGTCCCAGTTAAAGTGGGGCCAGTCAGCTAGCTGGTGGATGTAAGTTAATCTCCGCACAATATGCGGAGATTATGCCCGCTATTCTCCGCAAAATCAAGAATAATCTCCGCATTTTATGCGGAGATTAGAGCGGCTATTCTCCGCATTTATTCGTACGCCAGGGCGTCGATGGGGTCTTTTTGGGCGGCTCTGAAGGCTGGGTAGATGGCCCCTATTACGGCGCCGACGATGGCGATCAGTGAGGCGTAGCCGATCCAGGTGCCAGTCATCTGCACGGTCATCAGCGGGAACTTGGCGTTGATGCCCAACTTCGCGATGTAGCTGATGCCTATGCCGAGGAGGATGCCGCAGATGGCGAGGGTGACGGTCTCGCGCAAAATGAGGCGGACGATGTAGGCTTTGTCGGCGCCGAGCGATTTCAGGATGCCGATCTCGCGCGTGCGTTCCATGACGGCGGTGTACATCGACTGGAAGATTACGATGAAGCCGATGATCATCGAGATCCCGATGACGACCTTGATGAAGGACGAGAAGCCGGGATAATTCTGCACCGTCATCATCGATAAATATTCCTTCAATGAGCGGACGTTGTAGTTTTCGAGGCCAGGGTGCTGCTTGATCTCGTTGACGACCGAGTCGGCGTTATCGGGGTTATCGAGACGCAGGTAGAACATGCTCGCCTTGTTATTGGCGCCGATTAAATCCTGCAGCGTTGCCATCTGAACGAACTTGCGCGCGCCTTTGCCGTTCTCCACGATGCCGGAGATGCGGAAATCATGATTCAACATGGTGAGCTTGTCGCCGACGTGAACATTTTTTTGTCCGGCGAAATAGTCGTCGACCATGATGTCGTCGGGCCCCTGGAAGGGGCCGCCTGCGAGATAACGGAAGGGGTGGCCGGTGTTATCGAAATTGTTCGGTGAGCCAGGCTTGAGATCGATGCCGTAAATGACCTCGATGCTGCCGTTGGTGTTGGTCCACATGACGACGGGGACGGCGGCCTCGACGTGGTCGAGGGTCCGCAAGACATCTGCGACTTTGATGGAAACCGGGGCGCCGCCGAAGCTCGAGATGAACGATGCGCCGGGGGGCTGCACCATAACGTCGGCGCCGATGCCGGCGGTGCGTTTCTTGCTGTCATTCATGATCCCGATCGAGAGGCCGACGATCAGCAGGATCAGGGTCACTTCAATGGCAATGGCAACGATGCTGATCACCGAGCGGAGTGGGCGGTGGACCAGGTTGGAGACGATCATCCGGTTCATCATTTCGATTTCATTGTACGGGAAGCGGGGAGTCACAACGGGCGGTGACAGGGTACCCCTCCCCCTCCCCCGGCGATCTATTGTTTTCATGGTGTTAGCTGGATTATGTCGCTAAAATATTCAATCTAAATGAGTTAGATATTAAAATATTGAAAAGATTGGGGTTAGCCCGAACCCAGGGGGCTAAAGCCCATTCTCTTTGCAGTTGCGACGCGGGACTGAAGGCCCGCTTTACCCGATCTCCTAGCACTGTCAAATGGCGTACTTGGCTGACGCCTCGCCAAACGCAAGATGCTTCGGCTGCGAATCCGCATCGGTATGCGGATTCTCCGCTCAGCATGACAAAGCCTGAATAGCGAGTTGGTGATAGGGGTTCTTCGACTGCGCACGCTGCGCGTGCTTCGCTCAGAATGACAGGCCTGAAAATATGACAAGCTTGAACACGGCAGGGCCTTGATGTCTTCTTCTTCCCCTATTTCTCGGCTGTTTACTTTCCCTATCTTCAGAATATCAATCTGGAGGGGGTAAACCGGACACTTTTACGATGTTTATATTCGCCATGATTTGAGAGATTTGCGCGGAAAAGATGGATTTGGGGGGCTTGACAGACTTTTCCTTCCACGGAAGTGGCCGAGTATGCGATCGGGCTGGTTTTGTGGAAAACCGCGTGTATACTCCGTCGCGCCCCGACAAACGAAAGTATTGGGATGCGATTTGGTTCGGCGGCCAAGGAGGAGCACCGATGAAAAAGCTGTTCTCTCTGCACACGGTTTTGCTGGCTGCAGTTGCGTGGATTGCTTTTTGTACACCGTCCTGGGCCCAAGGAAATATCCGTACGATTTTGTTCGTTCGTCCGAAGATGGACCAGACGAGCAACTGGAAGACTACAGTCAAAGATTTCGTTGCGCTGGTCAAGAAAGCAGGGTCGGACCAAGGCTTCACGGTCTGGGAGTCGCAGACGGGGCCGCACGAATACGCGGTGGTCTGGTACTCGGCGAAGTGGAAAGATTTGGGAGAAGACGATCCGAAGCTGAAGCCGTTAGAGACGGAAAGAGCGGCGATATTTGAGAAACTCGATGGCGAGACGATCAGCCTTGAAACCTGGGTCGATGAGATGCAGCCGGAGTTTGCGATTCCGGGAAAAGCAATCCCGAGTTTTGTGCGAACGGGGCGGACACGAGTGGTGCCCGGCAAGATGGACGAGGTGAAGGCGATATTCCGCGAGCAGATTTTCCCGGCGATCAAGAAATCAGGGGCGACGGATTATGGGGTCGCGATGGCGCGGTTTGGCACGCCCACCAACGAGATTCACTCGTACCTGGCGATTAGCGGCTGGGGTGATTTCGATTCCCCGCTGGGGGCCGAGAAAGGGATGAGCGCTGCGGAGTGGAAAGCGTTTCAGACGAAATTCACGCCGCTGGTAGAGAGCACCGAATGGACGATCTGGAAGTTTCAACCTGAGTTGAGCTACGTGCCGTCGAAATAAAAACCGTGGCTGGCAATGCAAGAGGCACGCCAATGGCGTGCCTCTTTCTTGTGGCTGCGAATACCGGGCTAATTGCCGCCGCTGGCGGTATGGAGGTGCTGGTCGAGGTTGACCAGCGTGGATCCTGGCGGCTGATCGAGCGCAAACTGGTCAGGAGTCATCGGCTTATTGAGTTCCAACTTAATGAAGTGGAGGGTGACGGTGTACTCCTCCTGCGGACGCCAGATGCGGATCAGGTTCGGAAATTGGGTGCCGTTGACGGATTTGAAGTCGTCATAGCTGGCATCGGTGGCGACGTAGCCATTGCGGTCGTAGACCACCTGGCGATAGGGCATCAGCGTGGTGCGGCTGAAATAGATTTTGCGAGCCAGGTACCACTGGCCGGAATCGAGGTGGCGAATGATGTCGAGGATGTAGTTGGGCTGCTCGACGTCTTTCTTGGTCGCGGGATCGGGGATGATTTCGTTCGAGCCTTCCAGCACGGCGATCTCGTTCGTGGGATCGACCTCGTGGAGGAGGAGCGCGTCGCGAATGTGCTGCGGGCGAAGGTTCTCCAAGGTCGAAGCCGAGGGCTTGGTGATCTCGTTGTGGCCGACGACGAAGCGGTTCTTGGGCGGAATCCAGAGCTTGAACTGATCGCCATCGCTGACCATGTCGAAGGCCTTGTTACGGACGATGGGCAAGAGGCCGATCATGCGCAGGTAATTCGGCTTTTCGGCGAGCAGGTAGCCGCGGATCTCCTGGTATTCGGTGATTTTGCCTTTTTTCGAGCCACCGGTGGAAGCATCGATATCGACGGTGGCATTCATGGTCCTGATTTTGGAGGCGTCGTCGTTGACGCGTGCGACCAGCTCGTCGCGGGTGGCGGACTGCAGCTGCGCAGAACTCATGCGGACTTGGACAGGTTTGCTATGGAAGACGCAGCCCGTGGCGGATAACAGGAGAGCCGCGGTTACACCGGTATGAATTAGACGACGCAATGGCATTCTCAAAGACAGGGGGACCAGAGGTATTTGCTTACTCAAACCTTAGATTCCAAAGAAAGTATAACGTGACAAAAAGTTTTCAAGGGGGAGACATAGTTAATTCGAACGGGATGGGTGGGGCGAATGGCGGAAGCCGACGTCCCTTAGCGGCTAAAGCCGTGGGGAGGAGTTCTAGCGGCGCGGTGAGCTGTTCACGATGCAAGCACAGGGGCTAAAGCCCGATTCATTTTGGAGCATTTTCGGCACGGCTGAAGCCGTGCCCTGATACACGGCGTACTTAAGTGGAATTATTGGGCGGCGGCCAGGGCGTGGCGATAGGTGGCTACGTTGTGGTTGTGTTCGTCGAGGGTGCGGGCGAAGCGGTGGTGGCCCTGGGCGTCGGCGACGAAATAGAGGTACTGGGTGTCGGCAGGATGCAGGGCGGCGTCGATGGCAGCGCGGCCGGGGTTGGCGATGGGGCCTGGGGGCAGACCGGGGAACTTATAGGTGTTGTAAGGCGAGTCGAATTGGAGGTCCGATTGATGAATGGTGCCGCGGTAGCGGTTGTTGAGCAGGGCGGCATAGATCACCGAGGGGTCGGCGGCTAACGCCATGTGCAATTTGAGGCGGTTGTAATAAACGCTGGCGACTTCGGGGCGTTCGGCACCGACCGCCGTTTCCTTTTCGACGATGGAGGCCATGGTGACGACGGCATGGACATTGTCGGTCAGGTTCAAACCCTTGGTTTCCTGGCGGAAGCGGCGGACCATAGCGGTGGCGATGTCGTGCGACGACATGGTGCGGGTGAAAGAGTAGGTATCAGGAAAAAGATAGCCCTCGAGCGAGGTCGCATGGGGATCAATGTCCTTGATGAGGAACATGTCGTTACGAGCGGCATTGAGAAAGTCGGCGGAGGTCGTGAGTCCGGCCTGTTCGATGGCTTGCGCGATATCGAACATGTTGTAGCCCTCGGGGACGGTGACCTCGCGGGCGTAGATATCGCCGTGGGTGAGGCGATCCCGCACGCGAAGCGCGTTCTCGGAACCCTCAAATTTGTATTCGCCGGCCTTCAAGGTTTTTTCGCCGCGCAAAACGTGCATACCGAGGAAGGCGGATTCGGAGCGAATGATGCCGTTGGCTTTCAGTTCGCGCACGATGTGGCGGGTGGTCCACCCGGGGTGGAGGAGGACGAACTTCGGCTCGGAGAGCCGGACGGGCAGATAAATCGCCCAGGCCACCCAGAGGGCGGCAGCCACAATCAGCAGGAAAACCAACTTGAAGAACGTGCGCATCGGACAGCAGTTTAGATGATGACCGTGAATTGCAGGAGGCTTGGGAGGTTACGGATGTTCACGGCGCTCCAGGAACGCCTGGAGGATCAGGACCGCGGAGAGACGGTCAACGGCTTCGCCACGCTTCTTGATGCTCATCTCGCTTTCGCGCAGCACCCGGTTGGCTTCGACACTGGTGAAACGCTCGTCCCACATGTGCACCGGGAGGGAGAATTGTTTGTGCAGCATTTCGGCGAACTCGCGGGCCTTCTCAGTGGATGAGCTGTCGGCACCGCTGAGACGCAGGGGAAGGCCGACGACGATCTCGCGGATTTCGTTATGTTCGAGAACTTCTTTGAGCAAGGCGAGGTCGGTGCGCTTATTCTTGCGCAGCAGTGTGGGCAAGCCTTGCGCGGTAATTCCCAAAGGATCGGAGACCGCGAGGCCGATGCGCCGGGTACCGAAGTCGAGGGCGAGGATACGGCCATGGGGTACCGAGGGTGCATCTTTCAATGTGGACACTCGGAAATTATAGTTTGCATACGCCCCGCGCGTGAGGAAGAACAGGAATGGCCGACGAGCCAATCGATTTAGAAGCGAAGACGGAAGACGGCATTCCTGAGATTCCGCAGGTCACGGTGGATCGCAGCTCAGCCGAGGAACTAGACAAAGCGCGGATGCAGCGCACGCAGACGACGTGCCTGTTCATTCTTGCGTTGGCAACCGGGTTGGGGCTGGCTTATGTCGCGAAGCTGGTGCTGGTAGTGCTGTTGTCGTCGGTGCTGGCTGCGTTTGTCCTGGCACCGGTGGTGGATTTCGGAATACGGATGCGGCTGCCACGGCCGCTCTCGGCGCTGCTCGCTGTGCTTCTGCTGGTCTGCTGTTTGTACGGTATTGCCTTTTTGTCGTACAGCAAGGCAGTCGATTTCATGGAAGACCTGCCGAAGTACAGCCGGGAGTTGAAAGGATTAGGAGCGAAATTCCAGAAGCGCGCGGAGGCACTGCGGAAATCGACGGAAGGACTGGTGCCGCAGTCGGCGGAAGATAAGAAGGCGGTGACGATCCGGCAGAGCACGAGTTTGTCGGCCACGGTGACCAGCACCCTTGGATCGGTCGGCGAATTCGTATTCACGATAAGCTTCGTTCCCTTCCTCGCATTCTTCATGTTGAGTTGGCAGGAACACGTGCGCGCGAAAACCGTAATGCTGTTCAAGATGGAGAACCGCAACACGGCTTACGTAACCATGGGGCTGATGTCGGGGATGATCCGCAGTTTTCTTGTCGGCAACGTATTGGTTGGATTGTTCGTGAGCGTGGTCAGCCTGATCCTGTTTGGGTTTATGGGTGTGCCGTTCTTTTACTTCATCGGGTTTATCAGCGGCTTCCTCAGCATCATTCCGTACTTAGGCGTGGTGCTGGCGCTGATTCCGCCGCTGATTACAGGGATGGGAGTGCTGTCGCTACAGCAGATGATCCTGCTGGCGGTGATCATCCTGGGACTGCACCTTTTTGCGATGAATGTGCTCTATCCGAAGATCCTGGGAAAGCGGCTGCAGCTGAATCCGCTGACGGTGACGATCGCGCTGTTGTTCTGGGGATGGCTGTGGGGCGCGATGGGTCTGATCCTCGCGATCCCGGTGACGGCGGCGATCAAGATCGTGCTCGACCACGTGGAAGGGTTCGAGGGGTATGGGCAGTGGATGGGCGAGTAGACGCTGCTAGGCGTCGCTCGGCATGGGCTCGATGCCCAAAGCGCTGGCTTCCCTCTCCGGAATAGAGACGTCGCTGACAGTGACGTTGTTCCGGGCGGCGAGTTCCTGAAAAACGCTGTTCACCAAATTTTCGGCAAATCCGGTGGGGGTGACGAGCAGGTGTTCGAGTTGCTCGGCCGTACAGGTGCGCGCGTAGGAGGTGGCGCCGATGGTGTAGTTGACCTGGTAGAGATCGGGTTGCGTGCGGAAGATGTGCAGTATGCCGGACATGAGAAAAGAGATGCTGGCGGGCGACGGAGGGTTTGCGGGATTCGAGCTCAGGGGCTAAAGCCCGATCATCTTTGGAGCGTTTTCGGCACGACTGAAGTCGTGCCCTGATACAAAGCGCAGTTCAATTCCATGCGATGGGAAAGGAGAGTCTTTCAGCAAACTGTGAAGTCGTGCCCTTTCGCGAAACGATCGCGCGATCGTTTCTGGGTTTAGGCTTCGGCTACTGAGCTGGCTTCTGGGAAGCGCAGTTTGCACTTGGAGAGGGCTTTGGTCAGAAGGTCCTCGATCTCGGTTTCTTCGACGGCCTTCGCCATGGCAAGTTCACTGACGAGCAGGTAACGGGCACGTTCGAGCATCTTCTTTTCACGGAAGGAGAGCGGCTTGGCCTGTCCGAGGACGAGCAGGCTCTTGAGGACGCCGGCTACTTCCATGAGAGATCCGGTGCGCATGCGGTCGGAATTTTCCTTGAAGCGGTCTTTCCAGTCGTGATTGCTCTCGCACTTGCCGTCGGTGAGGAAATCGAGGATTTTCTGGATTTCGCCATTGCGGACGACCTTGCGGAGGCCGACGAGGTTGACGCTGTCAAAGGGAACCATGACGCGGAGACTGCTGGCTTTGATCTTGAGCCAGTAGCACTTCTGCACAGAGGCCCCAATGGTCCGGCTGCTGATCTGCTCAATGATTCCCACCCCATGGTTCGGGTAGACCACTTTGTCGCCGACGATGAAACTAAGAATATTATTCATGCAGAAAGCACCGCGAGCAGCCGAGAAAGAAGAGGGAGGGGGCACCTCTAAACTGTAATTGATTGTACGTTTAACGCCCGAAACTGTCAATTCGCGGGCGTTTTGCGGCGGTTCGCTGGTGGAGCAGAGGCGAGAGTACGGCCAACATTCGGGGTGGCGGCAGAGTCTTATCGGAGGGCGGTATAATCGATCAATTCGGAAGGTTGAGCCCTCAGAAGCATGACTGATCACATTCGACAAAAGCTCCAGCAGGAGATTGAAGTCCTGGAGCATGAACTGCAGCATGAACTTCCCGCCGAGTTGAAGAAGGCCGTCGCGATGGGCGACCTCAGCGAAAACGCCGAATATCACATGGCGAAGCAGCGGCAGGAATTTGTGCGCGCGCGCCTTGGCCAGATGAAGCGGCGGATGGCGGAACTTTCGCTGGTGAACATGGCGAATATTCCGAAGGACCGGGCGGCGATCGGCTCAACCATCAAGGTGCACGATCTGACGAAGGACGAGAAAATCGAGTACAAGCTGGTGACCAGCGAAGAGTCGGATGTGACGAAGGGGTTGATCTCGACGACGTCCCCGATTGGGCGTGCGCTGTTGAATAAGCGTGCCGGCGATGTGGTGGAAGTGGTAACGCCGGCCGGAAAGCGCGAACTGGAGATCCTGAAACTCACCACCATTCACGACGAAGCCTAATGACCTGGACGAATGCGGTAGGCAGAACGTGCGGCGTGTTGCTCTACAAAATCGTAGACGGACTCGCGCTTACCCGCATTAATCCGAACGTTCTTACCTTCCTCGGTCTCGTCATCAACATTGTTGCCGCCGTGTTCTTCGGCTTCGCGCGGGTGGACAACCAGCCGCGGATGTTTCTGTATGCCGGGCTGGTGATTATCGGCGCGGGGATCTTCGACATGGTGGATGGGCGCGTAGCACGCGCTACCAACCAGGTTACGATCTTCGGCGGATTCTTTGATTCCGTCATCGACCGCTATTCCGACGTGGCCCTGTTCTTCGGACTGCTGGTTTATTACGCGCGCGCGAATCGCTTTCTCTACGTGGTGCTGGCGGCGTTCGTGATGGTGAGTTCCGTCATGGTGAGCTATACGCGAGCGCGTGCGGAGTCGCTGATCACGAGTTGCAAGGTCGGATTCATGGAGCGTCCGGAGCGAATTGTGCTGATCATTATCGGCGCACTGTTCAATCGGATGGCGCCGGTGCTGTGGATCGCTGCGGTGATCTCGACGATCACGGTCATCCATCGCATTGTGTATACGTATCAGCAGACGACGATTCTGCAGGCATCGGTAGCGTTGCAGGGACAGGCGCAAGCTCAGTCGCAATCGGCGACATCCGAAGTGTCTCCTGTCTCCGGCTAAAGCTGAACGGTTGTATTCTGACGCGTTTTCCAATTTCCTTTTGAGAGTGTGTGACGTTGAGTAAACAGCCGGTCCTCCTGGTGCACGGTGGTGCGTGGGCGATTCCTTATGATGCGGTGGACGCCCACCAGCACGGCGTGCGCAAGGCTGCCGAAGCCGGCTGGCGCGTGCTGGAGCAAGGCGGCACGGCGCTGGATGCGGTGGAAGAAGCGATCGCAGTGATGGAAGACGATGATACGTTCGATGCAGGGCGAGGGTCGTTTCTCAATGAAGATGGCAAGGTGCAACTCGACGCACTGATAATGGAGGGCTCGACGCTGCAGGCTGGCGGCGTGGGTTGCGTGGAGCGATTGCGGAATCCGATCCGGGCGGCGCGTAAGGTGCTGAACGATAGTCCGCATATTTATTTCGTCGGCGAGGGTGCGGAGCGCTTCGCGGAAGAACACGGGATCGCGTTGTGCGCGAATGAGGACCTGATCCTCGAGCGCGAGCTAGTGCGCTGGAAAGATGCGAAGAAGCAGAAATTTCTCACCGTGCCGCCGGAGTTTGCTGGGCCGCCGATGGATTCACATGACACGGTGGGCGCGGTCGCGCTGGATGCACATGGAAACATCTCGGCAGGAACCTCGACAGGCGGAACGCTGAACAAGGCGGCAGGACGGATAGGCGATTCGTCGCTGATCGGATGCGGCTGTTATGCCGACAACTTGAGCGCTGCGGTTTCCACGACCGGTTGGGGCGAGCCAATGATGAAGCTCGTGCTCAGCAAGTGGGCGGCGGATCGCGTGGAGATGGGCGAAGCTCCGCAGCAGGTGGCGCAGGCGGCGATCGATCGTCTGCAAAGCCGATTGAAAGGGCACGGCGGAATCATCCTGCTGGATTCGCAGGGACGAATCGGGCTGGCGCACAACACTCCGCGAATGGCCTGGGCGTGGCGAAGGCCGGGTGAAAATGCGGACGGCGTCCAAAGTCCGCGCGGTTAGGAATCGGCGCTCGCCGATGCACCAAAGTATCTCTTTTAGGTTCTAGCACTCGTTAGTTCTTGCCTTCCCTACTGCTCCTGATGTAAAAACCCCCGATCAGCACACGAATGAGCAGCCATTCATTTTGCTCGGTGGACTGTGCCTGCCGAAGGACTGCTCGCAATCAATGTGGGGACAATTGCGTTTTTGAACTGGTTGGGAACTCGAGGAAAACTATGCGTACGTTGCTGCGTTTTGTGGGGTTGTTGGGAGTGGTTTGCTTGGCCGCAGTACTGGGCTTCGCGCAAGGATCGTCGGCGGAACTTCGCGTCACGGTGAAAGATTCGAAGGGTGGCGCGATTCCGGGCGCTGCCGTAACGGCGCGGAACGAGGCGCAGAACTTCGAGCGCACAGCCGCTCCGGGCAGTGATGGCGAATATGTATTCCAGGCGCTGCCGCCGGGCCTTTACAAGATCACGGTCGTAGCCGCGGGTTTTGCGCGGGAAGAAGTTCAGAACTTGAAGCTAACCGTCGGCCAGGTGGCCAACCTGCCGATCGAAGCACAAGTTGCGGCAGTGAACGAGACGGTGGACGTCAATTCCGAAGCGGAGCTGGTGGAAACCCAGCGTACCGGTTCTGCGACGACGATCTCGCAGGTGCAGATCGATAACCTGCCAATTAACGGCCGCAACTACATCAATTTTGCGCTGACGAATTCGCAACTGGCTCGCGACACCGCGCCGTCGATTGGCGCCGCGCCGACTTCGGGACTGAACGTGAGCGGGCAGCGTGCCCGCAGCAACCTGGTGACGGTGGATGGTTCGGACGCGGTGGACAATTCCGTGAACGGCGTTCGCTCGACCGTGTCGCAGGACGCTGTGCAGGAATTCCAACTGCAGACCAATGGGTTCAACGCAGAGTACGGCCGAGCTTCGGGCGGCGTGATTAACATCGTCACCAAGTCCGGCTCCAACCAGTTCCACGGCGATGTGTTCGGCTACCTGCGGAACCGCGATATCCAGGCGGTAAATCCGTTCAGTACGATTCCTGACCCGGCATATACGCGAGTGCAGGCGGGCTTCACGGCGGGCGGAGCGATCAAGAAAGATAAGACCTTCTATTTCCTGTCGTACGAGACGACGCGGCGCCATGAGAGCGGATACAGCAGCATCGGGGCGAACAACTTTGGATTTCAAAACTTTGACTTCACTCCCTTCGGAATTCCGGCGCAATTGCCGCTGACGCCGCAACAGGCGGCTTTCATCAATACGACCGCCGCGGGCGGAAATCCGCTGCTGATCGGGGAAGCGGTGCAATACGGACTTCTCGCGGGCAGCACGGCCGCAACCGCGATCACTGGCAAGAACCCGCTGTTCAGTCTCGGATTGTTACCTGGGGCGAACTTTTTCACCCCGGTGACAGCGGGGGTGGTGAACACGCTGCCGACTTCATTCGTCGCAATGAACACTCTCGTTGGCAACTTCCCGATCTTCGAAGGAACAAGTTTGTGGTCGGGTCGATTAGATCAGCAGATCGCCTCGAACAATCAACTTTCACTGCGTGTGGGTGTGAGCCCGAGCACGGTCACCGGCATCCAGGTGAATGCGCAGGGTCCGCAGAACTTTGGACAGAACGCCTGGTCGCGTACTTCGGACCAGACCTACCGCGACTTCAACATCAGCGCTGCCGATACCTGGACGCTGGGAAACAACAAGGTCAACGAGTTCCGTTTCCAATACGCGCGACGCGGCCTGCTTTACAACTATGCGTCGGAGGCGCCGGGCGGGAGCAACGTTGCGATCAACATTCCGGGCTATGCATTCTTCGGGCGCGAACCGTTTTCGTTCGTTCGCAGAACCGAACAGCGCTATGAGGCACTCGACAACTTCACGTGGACAGCCGGACGCCACACGGTGAAATTTGGGTTCGATGTTAACTTCCTTCCCCTGCGTGCCGACTTCACGGTGAACTTCGGTGGCTTGTATGACTTCGGGTCGGTTTCGACAGGGATCACTTTGTCAGATGGAACCCCCGCTCCGCAGTTAAACCCGGTGCAAGCGTACGGCGTTGGTATTCCGCAAGACATGGTTCAGGGTGTGGGCTACGCACACGATGCCTTCACCAACCTGCCGCTCGGCGTGTTCCTGCAAGACAGCTGGCGGGTGACACCGAAGCTGACGTTGAATTACGGCGTGCGGTATGACGTGGAATTTACGCCGACGTTCGCGGCATCGACACCACTGGCGCAGTCGGCACAGGATGCTTTCGGGATCACGCAAGGTATTCCGCGCGACTTCAACAACGTTGCACCGCGCATTGGCATTGCGTGGGACCCGGCAGGCAATGGCAAGACGGTGATCCGCGCCTCGTATGGCATCTTCTACGACCATCCGTTGCTGGCACTGGCGTTCGACTCCAACGTGGCCGATGCGTCGAAGGATGCGCAGATCGTGCTGTTCGGCGGCGCGCCTTCAGCTTGCAGCCTGGCAGATCCGATCGGAACATTGACGGCGACCAATGCCTTCCAGGGCAATCTGGGTTGCTTGCCACCGTCGTTCACTTATCTGCCGAACCAGCAGCGCTTCGATCCGACTCCGGGGACGAACTCGGTGTGGGTGAACCAGAACTTCCTGACGGGCGGTCCGGGTGGATTACCGGTGCCGCTGACGATGCTTCCCTTCGGCTACCCGGTGGCGAAGAACTTCCAGTACGCCTATGCGAACCAGGCAAACCTGACGGTGGAGCACGACTTCGGGCACGGCTACGACTTGCGCGTGCAATACAATTTCAATGGCGGACGGCATCTGAACCGGCCGATCAACGTGAATGCGACCCACGGCAACCTGCTGATTCAGAACTGGTACAACTACGTGGAAAGCCAGACACCCGGGCCAGCACAGCAAGCGGCGATTGCGACCAGTCCGCTGGCAGTGAATGCGCTCGGTGTCGGACCGACGGGACCGTACATTCCGGCGGCGCTGGTCAGCTTCTTCCGGCCTTCGGGGTTGAATCCGACACTCTCGGCTTACGTGCCACCGCCGGGACTAGCGTTCGTGAATAGCGTGCTGGCCGCCGATCATCTCGGTGGGTACGGCACGATTCCCTTCAGCGATATTCCGGCGAACTTCTCGAGTGGATCGTCGGTGTATCACGGGCTGACGGTGGACCTGGAGAAGCGCTTCTCGAATCACTTCCAATTCCTGGCGTCATACACGTGGTCGCACTCGATCGACGATTCGACGGACTTGCAGTCGCCGCTCTCGCCACAGGACAACTACAATCCGAGCGCCGATCGTTCGAACTCGCTGTTCGATGAACGGCATCGGTTCGTGTTCAGCGGGGTCTATCAGACCGGGCACTATTCAAGCGGGATGGGCAGGCTGATGAGCGACTGGACGTTCGCTCCGATCGTTGAGTTTGCTTCGGGGCGTCCATTCAATATCATCACGGGCGCGGATCAGAATTTCGACTTCGGATCGACGACCGACCGACCGATGCTGGCGCATGCGGGACAGACGGATGCGTGTGGCGACACGGCGGCGGCTTCGAAATACTCTCCGACCGGGTACCTGATCCCGACGTGCTATCTCGACATCCTGACGACGGGCGTGGTGCCCCAACTGGCCGGAAACTTCGGTCGCAATGCCGGGGTGAAGCCATACAACGTGTTCAACGATCTGCGAGTTTCGCGCAGCTTCCGGCTCGGCGAGCGTCTGAGATTGGACGGAATCATGGATGTGTTCAATCTGGCTAACAAATTCAACGTTGCGGACGTGAACCCGATCTGGAATTCGGCGGGTACACCGACAGCATCGTTCGATCCGCGGCAATTCCAGTTTGCACTCAAGTTGAACTGGTAGTGGTTCCTCCGTCACTCTGGCGCCTCGTTAGGAGGCGCCTTTTTTATTGGCTACAATCGACACTATGGCTAACCGGAAACGATCCGCTGCTACGGACTGCGTTCATGCTGGGGAAGAACTGCACGGGCGCGGCAATGTACCTCTGACTACGCCGATCGCACAGACATCAGTCTTTGTGCTGGAAAAGTTCGCGGACCTGCGCCGCTATGCGGAAGGAAAGTCGAACGCGTATTTGTATTCGAGGTATGCGAACCCGACGGTGGCCGCAGCCGAGCAAAAGATTGCGGCTCTGGAAGGCGCCGAGGCTTGCGTGGTGACAGCGAGCGGGATGGCGGCGTTCTTATGTGCGGTGTTGTCCTGCTGCCAGGCAGGTGATGAGATCGTGGCGCCGCTGGATATTTACGGCGGCACTTTGAAGTTGATGGAAACGGTACTAGCGCGGTGCGGGATCAAGACGCGGTTCGTGGCGTTCCAGGATCTTCCGCAGATCGAGCGATCGATCACGCGGCGAACAAAAATGCTGTTGATCGAGACGCCGACGAATCCGACGGTGCGGTGCATCGACCTGGAGCAGATCTGCGCGGTGGGGCGGAAACATAAGATCACTACCGTAGTGGACAACACGTTTGCGACACCGATCCTGCAACAACCGCTGGCCCTGGGGGCGGACATGGTGTACCACTCGGCGACCAAGTACCTGGGTGGACACAGCGACCTGACAGCGGGGGCGCTGGCGGGTTCGAAGAAATGGATGGACCTGGCGCGGCAGGTGATGATCGTAACCGGTGGATGCCTGGATCCGGGCGCGGGATATTTGTTGATCCGCGGGCTGAAGACGCTGGAGGTGCGCGTCCAGCGGGCTTGCAAGAATGCGCATGCCATCGCACGGTTCCTTTCGCACCATCGCAAGGTGAGCCGGGTGTTTTTTCCGGGGCTGCCCGAGGATCCGTTTCACGCGCTGGCGGCGGGACAGATGCTGGATGCAGGAATGATGGTGTCGTTCGATATTCGTGGCGGTGGACGCGCGGCGGAGAAGTTTATCGACAGCCTGAAACTTTGGTACCTGGCGACGACGCTGGGTGGAGTGGAATCAACGGTGTCGTATCCGCTGCTGTCTTCGCATGTTGGCCTGAGCCGGGAGCGGCTGAAGCTGCTGGGGGTGTCGGACGCGACGATTCGACTGTCAGTGGGGATTGAAGATAAGGACGACCTGATCGGAGATTTAGAGCAGGCAATCGAACGGGCTTAAGGCTTCCGTTCCATTGACCCTGAATTTCAGGGCGTTGTAGCATCGGGAAAGCTGCTCGCCACAGATTCGGAGAAGTATCGTGATTCGAGTCTGCGCGTCTATTTGAGGGAAATGAGAATTCATCGGTTTTGGTCACTTCCCCTCCTGGGCGCAGTGATTTTCAGCACGGCGTGCGAGTCCGACGGTCCGAAAAAGACTGCGTCGAAGCCGCCTGCCGCGGCGATGGCCCCTACCCTGACGGCTGCGAAGAGCGAGCCTGCTCCTGGAACAGCCCCCGCAACGCAAGCACCTGCTCCGGCGCCGGCAGAAGACCAGGTCGCGAACCTGATCGCGAAGGCGGAAAAAGAATTTCAGGCCGGACAAGCCAATTACAGCGCCGGGCACCTCGAATCAGCGAAGGACAACTTCGATCATGCATTCATGACGATGTTGTCGAGCAATCTGGATGTTCATTCCGACGAGCGACTCGAGAATGAATTCGACAAAATTGTGGAAGCCGTGCATGAGCTGGAATTGCAGGCACTGAAGGCGGGTGACGGATTTACCGAGCAGCAATCGGAACCGGCGCCGATTGACGAAGCCAATGAAGTCACCTTCCCGGTCGATCCGAATATCAAGGCGCAGGCGGCTGCCGAAATCAAGCAAACAAACTCCGACCTGCCGCTGGTGATGAACGACCAGATTGCGAGTTTCATTTCCTACTTCTCGAGCCATGGCAAAGGGCAACTGGCGAACGGCATGGCGCGGTCGGGCCGCTATCGCGAGATGATTTCTCGGGTGCTGAAGGAACAAGGCGTGCCGCAGGATCTGATTTACCTGGCACAGGCGGAATCGGGATTTCATTCGCTGGCGCTTTCGCGGGCCGGCGCGCGCGGGATGTGGCAGTTCATGGGTAGCCGCGCGGCGGATTACGGGTTGCGGCGCAACTGGTGGGTAGATGACCGCCAGGATCCGGAGAAATCGACGCGCGCGGCGGCGCGACATTTGAAGGATCTCTACAACCAGTTTGGCGATTGGTACCTGGCGATGGCGGCTTACAACAGCGGGCCGGGCACGGTGCAACATGCAGTACAGCGTACAGGGTACGCGGATTTCTGGGAGCTCTATAAGCGCGGCGTGCTGCCGGGCGAGACGCGCAATTATGTGCCGATCATCATCGCGATCACGATCATGTCGAAGAACCCGGCGCAGTATGGTTTGGATAGCGTGCAACTGGATCCTCCGCTGGCCAGCGATCCGGTGACGATTAGTTACCCGGTAGATTTGCGGTTGGTGGCGGAGTGCGTAGATAGCTCGGTGGACCAGTTGCAGGAATTGAATCCGAGCCTGCTGCGGATGACGACACCGAAAGACCAGTCGTTCGTTTTGCACGTGCCGGCGGGAAGCAAAGAGAAGTTCGAGCAGGAGATTGCGTCCATCCCGATGGAGAAGCGCGTGTTGTGGCGGTTCCATCGGGTGCAGCCCGGCGACACGCTGCAGACGATCGCGCGCAAGTATCACGTGAGTTCGGAGGCCATCGCAGAAGCGAATGCCTTGCCGGACGATGAAGTGCGCGCCGAGGCCAAGCTGATCATTCCGGTGGCGACGGGACGCACCACGAAGGAAAGTGCGACTACGGATGTGGGCGGATACTCGAAACGTTCGGTCGCCTACAAAGTGCGTAAGGGCGATACGCTTTCGTCGATTGCGAATGATTATGGCGTGCCGGCCGAGAAGATTCGCAAATGGAATCACCTGACCGGAACAGCTGTGAAACCGGGACGCGTGTTGCACATCTACAAGCCGGCGGCGGAAGAAACAGAAACCGCATCGAGCACGCGAACGCTTTCGAAGAGGGCAGCACCGGAGTTGGCGCAACGCACTTCACGTACGAGCGCGAGCGGGAAAAAATCTACGACGGCAGCAAAAACTCCGACACACCACACGGTGAAGCGCGGAGAGACTCTGACCAGCATCGCGAGCCAATACAATTTGTCGGTGGCGGAATTGAAGAAGAATAATCCGGCGGTGGCGAAGCTGCGAGCGGGCGATGTACTCGTGATCCGACGCTGATCGACTCGTGTTCGCTGTGCATTCGCGGCTTATCACGAGCCAAGCAGCAACCCAGTTAAGTAATTTATTTTCAATGTTATAGAAGACTCGATTGAAAGTTGCTGAAGGCCTGTATCGAATCAGCACTGGGGAAATATTTTGTTTGCGCGCGCTTAGTTGCCACATCGCAAAATTTCAGATAGAGTCCGTATCCTTGATGCGGTGCAAGCACGCGAGTAGCGGGCAATGCGGATGTTATAATCCGCGCCGTCGCATCACATGTGGCAATATCTAATTCGCAATGGTTCGTAGGTAGTCCAGGCATTCTCAACCAAACGATGTTCCAGGCGGAGCGAGCAGGAGGAGCAATGAGTTTCGACGAAATTACCCTGTATGGACGTGATGACGAGATGGACGAGTTCGGCGATTCTAATGCGTTCGACGAATCGGTAGACGAAGATTTCGAGGACGAGGAAGAAGAAGAGGACGAAGAAGTCTCCGCCTCGGAACCGGAAGAAGATATGGATGACGAGGACGAGACCGAGCTGACGACGGGCGGCGGCGCGGCGCCAGCAGCGGCGGCAGCTCCGAAACCGAAACCGGCAGCGGCGAAGGCGGCTCCGGCAAAGGCACCTGCAAAGAAAGCAGCAGCGCCCGCCAAGAAGGNNAAGAAGGTAGCCAAGAAAGCGGCGAAGAAGGCTCCGGCAAAAAAGAAGGCAGCCAAGAAGGCTACGAAAAAAGCTGCCAAGAAGCCGGCGAAGAAGGCCGCGAAAAAGGCGACGAAGAAAGCTGCGAAGAAGAGCGGAGCCAAGAAGCCCGCTAAGAAGGCAGCAAAGAAGGGTCGCAAGCGGTAGCTCTCTGCGAAAGTTGAAGGCCGCGGCGAAAAACCGCGGCCGTTCTTTTTGCGCCGAAATGGAGCAACGTACTATCTAAACAGGTGACTTTGAAAAATTATTATGTTGCAATCGATTGCCTCTTCCCATTCCGCAAGACCGTCGCAAAACGCCGTCGATCTCCTGGCGAGTTGTCACCAAAAAATCCGGTACTTCACTTCAGTCGTGAGCAGGCTGGCACATTCGGAAGGATCGCCGCTGCCGGAAATCAGTGCGGCCGCCGACTCCGCTTATCGTTATTTCACGGTGGCGCTGCCGCTGCATGAAGCGGATGAAGAAGAGAGCCTGCGGCCGAGGCTGCTGGAACTTTCTGCTCCGGAAATTGCGAACGCGCTCGACGCGATGGTCCAGCAGCACCAGGCGATTGACGATCTCATCGAGCGAGTGGTTCCCATCCTGATGCTGGTCGCCAATAATCCCGCAAAATTGCCACAAGCGCATGGAGAACTCTGTACGATTTCGAAAGCGCTGACGGAGATCTTCCAGGGGCATCTCGAACTGGAAGAGGGAGTCATCTTCCCGGCAGTGTTGCAGAAGTTGAGCGCCGCTTCCCAAGAGGGATTGTTGCAGGAGATGCAAGAGCGCCGTAAACAGGGCTGATCTTTTATACGGAAGTACCGCCAGCGAACGGACTCATCCTTTGGTAATGCCCGAGAGGACAACTGAGGTGTGTAGTCTGGTGGCCATCCCGAGGAGGCCCGGTTGTCCCCATCCAGCCAGTTGAAGGTCGCAGCCGCTCGCGGAATCGTCCGCAGCTTGTTTGCACTTTCTCGATATGTTCGCCTGTTTGGGCTAAGCCATGCGCGCACGGAGACGCAGTTGGAGGCGGGCCTCATGCGGATCCGCGAATTGATCCCGGCCGGGGGTATCACGGTGGCACTGCTCGACGACCGGTTGAACGTCGATTCCTCTACTCTTGAAGTGACGCCTGCAGAACAGAGCTTCGCGCGCTTGCTGCGAGAGGTTCCGAACAACCGTTTCTGCTTCGACGAGAAATTCACGCGGGAAGCGCTGGAAGATTTCGCCAGCGCGATGGCATTCAACCAGCCCACGCAAGTGGCGATGGCTTCGAGCATGATAGAAACACCAGAGCCCGACCATCGTGAATGGCTGAGCAACGCCTTCCGCCTGCTTAATTTTCTTAATGCCGCGGTGCACGACACGGCTACCTATCAAGGGGCGGAAGCCGGTTCGGAAGAGATCGCGCCGCTGCTGCACATCCTAGGAAGGCTCGGCATCAGTGAGGACGAGGACGCCGCACGTGGGGCGGCTCGTGACCTGCAACGAGTTCCGAAGACTCTCTTGAAACTTCTACGCGAGATCCTGGTGGAATTCTCGGAGTTGGATCCGCCGCTTTCAGGCGACCTGCTCATTCTGCAGGTCGCGGACCAGATCGTGATCCGGCTCATTCTTACGAAGCTGGAAAATAGCGAGATTTCTACCGCTGATATCCCAGGGATGATTCAAAGGCTGGGGCGGCAACTCAAGACATTGCGCAACGTGATACCTCCAAAGCAGGAGACGATTGGACGCGTAAGCCTGACGCTGGAAGCGCTGCTGGAGACGTTAGAGCGCGAGTTGTGGCTCACCGCGCCCGACGAGGCCAAGCGGGTCGTCTTGCTTTCGGACGCAGCTCATTACGTGACGCCTTCCGCCATCGATGCTCACCTCGAGCGACTGATTGCGCAGGGAGAAGAACAATTAGCCGACGCCATCCTGCAGAATTACGGTAGCGCGGTGGGAGGACGCGATGCGGAAGGACGCCGGCGATCGGCAAAAGGAGTGGCCGAGCTCGCCGACCTGTATGCCCTGGTGGTGCCGGATTATGTTCCGCAGCTGGTGCGATCGATCTCTCGACAGTTAATGCGCGAGTCGGACCTGCGCATGCAAGGGTTGCTGAGTACAGCGCTGGTACGGTTGAGCTACGCGGTGCAGCAACAACGCGACTTCGTGGCGACCGCAGCGGCCTCCG
Source organism: Acidobacteriaceae bacterium (assembly GCA_003151155.1). Classification (GTDB taxonomy): domain Bacteria; phylum Acidobacteriota; class Terriglobia; order Terriglobales; family Acidobacteriaceae; genus Korobacter. The sequence continues at coordinate 20,827 of PLWX01000083.1, read as the reverse complement.
ATGCGCTGGAAGAGATTTCGCATCGCAGACCAGCCTTGGGCGTGGAACTCCGTCCTCGGATTTCGGTAGAACTGCGTTTGCCCGAGTACGTAGACGAGGCACTCAGTTCCAATCACGCTGGGGATGACCTGGTGAGCTTGTTGCAGCGCTACGCGGGCATCGTAACCCAACAACTCTGCGCTCGGTTCCTGCGCAGCAGCCTGCGAGATGAATCCATGAGGCTCATGGGCTTGGCGGAGCGACTGGGACCGGAATCGCGCGGCGAATTGCTACGAAGACTGCGTTCAGGCAGCGCGGAAGATGCCTTAAGCGCGGCTGGGCTGGTTAGCGTATTGGCTCCGGAAGAGGGGCTGTCGCTGCTCGCAAAACGTGCCTCAGACTGGAGTCGCGCGCAGCAGGATGTGCTGATCCGCCAATTGGCCATGGCGGCATCGCCGAAGCGCGCGGACGTTCTGTTGAAACTGCTGCCTGATCTTGACGCGCTGATCATTCCGGAGGCCATCGATGAGATCGGCATGAGCGGAGACTTGGGCGCGGTCGGTCGATTGATGGATATTGCTTTAGCGGGAGAAAGTACGCGGTTCACAGCGTACAGCCAGGTGAAGGCGATCGAAGCCCTGGGACGGTTACGCGCCGAGCCCTCGGCAGACGCTTTGCACGAACTGTTACGCGGCCGCAAGATGCTGCATTGGTTGCATCCGCATGAATTGCGCATCGCGGCGTTACAGGCGTTGCACATGATCGACCCGGAGAAAGCGGCAAATTATGTGCCACAAAGCGGGATTACGGCACGCGAGCTCTCGCTGGGGCCACTTGCCGTCGATCCGGACAATCCGTGGGCGCGGCAGCGGCGCTACTCTCGGGTTTTCCCGCTGAAGCCCATGACGGCGATAGCGACGTCGAACGTTGGAAAGGCGGGTCTCGACATCGTTGCTTTAAGCCTTGGCGGTGGCAGAGCTCGCCGGCAAGGCAAATTGCAAGCCGGCGGCGACTTAACGCTGCAGTTGCAGGTCGCGTTAAGACGACTTAACAGTCAAATCCTGGTGCGAGAGGCCGCTGGCAACGAGATCAGCTTCGAGATCGTAGATATCGGGTTGGCAGACCGCTCGCGATTGCGTCACCTGCTGCTCGCGCAAACACCGCCCTCGTCCCCTCGAGCGGCTGCCTGATCAGAATTTGTAAACCTGACGGGATAGCTGGTATCTTTTTCGGTTCCAAGTTCCATCCAAGGTCTCAGATGGATTCCTTTCAGACTCCGAGGCAATCCAAACCTTAGGTCAATGCGTACTTATCCCAGCAGAACGAAAAGGGCGATCCGCTGAGCACCCTGTCGATACAACACGATCCCAGCGACGCCACGCTGATTGCTCGCGTTCGCGCGGGCGACCATGACGCCATGGCGGTGGTGTATGACCGTTATTCGTCTATCGTATATGCGACGGCCTTGCGGATCCTGGGGGATACCGCGGCCGCCGAAGACGTTCTGCAGGAGATATTTATGCAATTGTGGCGGAACCCTTCGGCGTTCGACAGCAGCCGGGGGAACCTGCCCGCATGGTTGGGTGTGATAGCGCGACACCGGGCGATCGACGTATTGCGCAAGCGGCATCCGCAGACCGATCTTGAGGATGTTGTGATTGCATCGAGCCATGACCTGCGCAAAGAGACTGAAAGCAACGCCATGGTGGAGAAAGTACGCAGCGCAATGGCGGAGATGTTCCCCGAACAACGGCGCTGCATGGAAATGGCCTTCTTCGAAGGATTATCCCATTCGGAGATTGCGGCAAAAACCGGGGAACCGTTAGGGACGGTAAAGACCCGCATTCGGAGTGCGTTGTTACAGCTTCGCAAACGCCTATCGCTGCAAGGAGAGCGCTCGTGAGTTCGCACGATCAATTCGCGGAAGACGTGCTGCTCTATGCACTGGGCTCGCTCGATGAGGGCGCGCGGCAGAGCTTCGACGCGCATTTGCATACGTGTGCCGAATGCCGACGCGAATTGCAAGCCGCACAGGAAGACCTCGGTCTGCTGGCGTTGAGCACGGCTGGCGCAAAGCCGCCGGCGCGGTCCCGCGAACGGTTCCTGAAAGCAATTGCGAATGAACCTCGGGCGGCGGGGCGTCCGGCAAACGTGGGTAAGGGCTGGATGTGGATCCCATGGTTCGCTACGCTGGCGTTTGCCCTGCTCTCGTCCCTGCTTTATTTCACGAACTTACGGATCAAGAATGACCTGGCATCGATTCGGGCCAACAGCCAGAGCCAGACAGTTGAACTGCAACAGGCGCACGAGATGCTGGACCTGCTGCAGTCGCATGAAGCGGTGCGGGTGAACCTGGCGGCTCCGAATGAGAAGCCGAGGCCGCAGGGTAAGACCATTTACAGTCCCGAAAAGGGACAGCTGATCTTCATGGCGAGCAATTTACCTCCGGCGCCTGCCAATAAGGCTTATGAACTGTGGCTGGTGCCGAAACAAGGTGCGCCGGTACCGGCCGGGACGTTCCAGACGGACGCCGCCGGAAACGCAACGATGATGCAGGTATCCGTGCCGTCTGGCATGCAGGCCAAGGCTTTCGCGGTGACTATCGAGAAGGCAGAAGGTTCGAATACTCCGACCATGCCCATGGTGATGCTCGGCGCCCCTGGGAACTAGTTTCGACCTATAGTCAAGGGAAAGTTTCTTGCTCTGAAAGTAGAACAAGGGATTTTCCCTATTTTCTTTCTGTGATCTGCAAGGCATAATCAGCAACTCTGGATGCGGATTGCAAGGTATTCCGCACGGGGACACTACCGTTCGGGCTGAGCCTTGGAGTTTCTGATGAACCGACTCGCTTCCTGCTTTCTCTCTGCTTGTTTCGCAGTTCTCTTCCTTATCTCTTCCCCACTGGCGCACCCTAAAGATGAGTGGCAGCCGATCACACCGGAAGATCTCGCGCTCAAAGACAACCCCGCGGTGCCGGGATCGAAGGCGATGATCTTGTACCGGTCGATTGAGCGAGATGATGCGATGGGATCGCAGATCGAATACGTCCGGGTAAAGATCTTCACGGAAGAAGGCAAGCAGTATGCGGACGTGGTGCTGCCTCCTTTCGATCGCTCGTCGTTCAACATTGAGTCGGTGCGCGGAAGAACCATCCATCCCGATGGTTCGATTGTTCCGTTTTCCGGACAGGTATACGAGAAGGTAGTTGCCCAGGGGCACGGGCTAAAGTATCGCGCGAAGGCCTTCACCCTGCCGGATGTCACTCCCGGGAGCATATTGGATTACCGGTTTCTCATCCGATGGGAGTCGTCGGATCCGGCGACGAACATGTACTACTACTTCTCACGATCGGAGTGGGAGGTATCGCACGAGCTTTACCAGCGAAGCGCACATTTCAAATTCCAACCGATGAACCACGAGGGACTGTGGTGGGTGATGCGCTCCATCAACATTCCCCTGGGAGCCAAGATCGACCAGGACAAACGGACAAATGCAGTGACCCTGGACCTCGCGAATCTGTCAGGGATTGAAAAGGAAGAGTACATGCCGCCGGAAGGCGAAGTTCAGGCGCGGGTGGTGTTTTTCTACGACAGTGCGAGGATTCCTCAGCCCGATGAGTATTGGAAGAATTTCGGCAAGCAGTGGCACGGCTCAGCGGAAGGTTTTATGGATAAGAAGGGCGCGGTTTCCCGTGCCCTTGCGAGTGTCGTAAGTGCCGGAGATAGCGCCGAGATAAAGCTGCATAAGATTTACGAGCACGTGCAGTCGTTTGAAAATTTCACGTTTGAAGCGGCCAAGTCAGAGAAAGAAGCAAAGGCACTGAAGCTCCGGGCGAATAAGAACGTGGAAGACGTGATTAACAGTAAGGCTGGGTATCGAAACGATCTGAATCGTACCTTTGTAGCGCTAGCCCGGGGAGCAGGGTTTGATGCGACGCTGATCCGGGTGACAGAGCGCGACAGCGCGATCCTGCACAAGGAGTGGCCATCCTCTTCGCAATTGGATTACGAGATTGCGATGGTAAAGCGAGATGGAAAGAGCGTGTACCTCGATCCTGGCAGCCCCTTCTGCCCGTTCGGGATACTCCCCTGGGAAGACACCGCAGTCGCTGGCATGCAACTGGATAAGAATGCCCCGCTTTGGGTTGAGCTGCCTTCCCCGGAACCGAACGATACGGGAATTAAGCGGGTTGCGAAGATGAAGCTGGAAGACGATGGATCGCTCACCGGCGAAGTAGAAGTGACGTTTGTGGGTGAGGACGCTTACCGGCGTCGATTTCTCGAGCGGAACGAAGATGAGGCAGGGCGGAAGAAGGACATGCAGGACCTTCTGCAGGATTGGCTGAGCTTCAAGGCGGACGTCGAACTGGTAAAGGTGAATGAGTGGAAAGCTGCGAACGTTNNTGCCAGCCAAGCGGGTCATCGTGTGCTGCTGCCATCCACCCTGTTCGCGGGAGCGTATCGAAATCCCTTTACGGGGACGAAGCGGGTTCACCCGATTTGCATGGAATACACCTATGACCGCAGTGACGACGTGCGTATCAGTGTGCCGGCAATGTTCCAGGTCGAAACCTTGCCGAAGCCGGTGAAGCAACAAAACGGCGTGGCGGATTTGTCGGTGGAGTATGCCAACGAGAACGGCACTCTGCATTTGACGCGCGATTTCAAACTCAAGGGATTGTTTATAGACCAGAAATTTTACGCCGCGCTGCGCGGCTATTTCCAATCGATCCAGGCGGGGACCAATGAACAAGCTGTACTCAAAATGGCAAATTAACACGCTGCTGCTTGCGGGGTTCTGTTGTGTGCTTCTCTCCGGCACGCCGGCGCGAGCAGGCGATTCCGTGCCTGACTGGTTCCGCCAACTCGCGCACACCCCACTTGGCACGTACCCGGAAGAGGCCGACGGCGTTGTGCTACTCGACGAACAGACCCTCACTGTCAAAGAGAACGGTGAGATCTACGAGACGCACCGTATGGCGAAGAAAATCCTGCGCCCGAGTGGGAAGAAGTTTGCTTACCTCGATGTGCACTACGACAGGGACACCAAGATCCAGCACATTCGCGGATGGAGCATCGCTGCCGGCGGGCAGGAATATGAGTTGAGAGATAAGGACGCGGTGGACAGCAGCCCTTTCGCTGACGCCATCTACGACGATCAACGCGAGAAGATCATGAAAGTGCCGGCGGCTGACGTGGGCACATTCGTCGCTTTCGAGTGGGAACAGCACGGACGTCCTTACAACTTCAGCACGAGGTGGGACTTCCAGCGGAGCACCCCGGTGAAGATGGCGCGATTTACGCTGAATCTTCCCGTCGGGTGGGAGTATCAGTACCGCTTCGGAAACTGGGCTGAACAGAAGCCGCAAAGCGTTGGCGGCAACAGCTGGCAGTGGGAAGTACACGATGTGGAGGGCGTCACGGAAGAACCCAACATGCCGGCCTCTGACTCGCTGGCGGGCATGACGGCCGTGAGTCTTTATTCAACATCTATTGCGCAAGCGGCACGGCTTACGAACTGGGGTGAAGTCGCCGGTTGGGCGAACTCTTTGAACGCGAGCCGACGAGTCTCGACTCCGAAATTGCAGGCAAAGGTCGCCGAACTTACGACGGGCAAGACCGATACGCTTTCGAAAATTCACGCGATTGCGAACTACGTGCAGCACAACATCCGCTATGTCGAGATCAGCGTCGGCATTGGCGGATTTCAATCGCACATGGCGGGAGACATCTTCGCCAATAGTTACGGCGACTGTAAAGACAAAGCAACGCTACTTGTGACCATGCTGCATGAGGCGGGGGTTGATGCCTACTTCACGCTGGTGAGCTCGGAGCGTGGCGTCGTGAACCCGGCGGTACCGACTCCGTGGACTTTCAATCATGCGATTGTCGCCATCAAGCTGCCCGCCGATGTGGATACGAGTGCTCTTTATTCAACAGTGGATGACCCGAAGCTCGGCAAACTCTTCTTCTTCGACCCGACTTATGACAAGACCGGGTTCGGTGCGTTGCCGCCGGGCGAGCAGAACAGCTATGCGCTGGTGGTCACGGGCAACGGGGGCGAGTTGATCAAGATGCCGCTACTGTCACCGCCCGTGAATCGACTGACGCGTGTCGCGCACATGCAACTGACTCCGGAGGGTGGGCTGCTCGGTGACGTAGAAGAAACGCGTAGCGGCAACGAAGCGACCATCATGCGTGAGCGGTTGATCGCCGCCGATCGTGATAAACGAGTAAAGATCATCGAGCAATTCCTCGGTGAGTTCTTTGACAGGTCGCAACTGACCTACGCGAGCATCGGGAATCTCGATAAATATGACGAACCTCTGATATTGAAGTACAAGTTCCAGGCTGCGGATTACGCGAAGTCGGCCGGGGACCTGATGCTGGTGAGACCACGAGTGCTGGGGAATAAAGCGTCGCCGATCGCAGAAGACAAGAAACGCAAGTATGCGGTCACGTACGACACCACGTTCATTCAGAGTGACGCGATCGACATGAAACTGCCTGCCGGTTATACCGTGGACGAACTTCCACCGGCAGCCAATGTAACGGCGCCCTTCGCGGAATATAAGAGCAAGATCGAGTCGAAGAATGACATGCTCTATTACAGCCGCTCGTACACGTTGAAAGATCCGCTGGTGCCGCTCGACCAGATGCCGGCCTTGCGGACTTTCATGCGCGGCATTGCCAACGACGAACGCAACACGGCAGTCCTGAAGAAGGTGCAACCTTAATTTTTTCTCAAACTCTGAAGGCCAGCCGAAGCTGGCCTTTGCTTTTGGAACGTGTGCATGTGTTTCAGCATCAAACACTTAAGGGCAATTTAACGAAAACCGGATTTTGTGAGCGGCCGCACATCGCACCGTCGTTCGATAAACTAGAATGTTCCGCTNNCACTAGAATGATCGGCTGCACAACGATGCCGCGCTAAGCGCGTAGGTGAAAAAAATGGCACATTCCACGATTGCAGAACCAAAGACGCGGCATGACGTGCCGCTCGCCAAGAATAAACACCTGCTCCGGTGGGTGGAGAAAATGGTGGAACTTACCACTCCCGCCCGCGTTCATTGGGTGGACGGTTCCGACGAAGAGAATGAACACCTCTGCACCGAACTAGTCAACAACGGTACCTTCATAAAACTCAACGAAAAACTTTGGCCTAATTGCTATTACGCGCGCTCCGATGCGAGCGATGTCGCCCGTGTGGAAGATCGCACTTTTATCTGCTCCCTTTCCAAAGATGCCGCCGGCCCTACGAATAACTGGGAAGATCCTTTTGCCATGCGCAAGAAGCTGCGAGGCTTTTTCAATGGCTGCATGAAAGGACGCACGATGTATGTGCTGGCCTTCAGCATGGGTCCAATCGATTCTCCGATGTCGCAGATTGGGGTGCAACTGACCGATTCGCCTTACGTCGTGGTGAACATGCGGATCATGGCGCGCATTGGGACGAAAGTCTTCAAAGAGATCGATAAAGACACCAAGCGCGTAGTTCCCTGCCTGCACAGCGTTGGCGCGCCGCTCGAGCCCGAACAAAAAGATGTGCCGTGGCCCTGCAACAAAGAAAAGTACATTGTGCACTTCCCCGAAACCCGCGAGATCTGGTCGTTCGGTTCCGGATACGGTGGAAATGCGCTGCTTGGCAAGAAGTGTTTTGCTCTGCGTATCGCTTCCACGATGGCACGGGACGAAGGCTGGATGGCGGAACACATGCTGATCGTGGGCGTGGAATCTCCGCAGGGCGAGAAGACGTACGTTGCAGCGGCATTCCCCAGCGCGTGCGGCAAAACGAACTTCGCCATGCTGATTCCGCCGAAGGGCTTCGAAGACTGGAAGGTCTGGACAGTCGGCGACGACATCGCCTGGATCAAGCCGGATGCGAATGGCCTGCTGCGCGCTATTAATCCGGAAGCAGGATTCTTTGGCGTAGCGCCGGGAACTTCGGTGAAGACGAATCCGAATGCCATGGCAGCGCTGTCAAAGAACACGATCTTCACCAATGTTGCGCTTACACCGGAGGGCGGCGTTTGGTGGGAAGGCATGACGGATGAACCGCCAGCCGAGTGTCTCGACTGGCAGGGTAAGAAGTGGACGCCGAAACTGGCGAAAGAGACGGGAGCAAAAGCAGCACATCCCAACGCGCGCTTTACAGCTCCGGCTCGTCAATGCCCGACGATCGATCCGGCCTGGGAAGATCCGGATGGAGTGCCGATCAGTGCATTCATCTTCGGCGGACGTCGCGCGACGACGATGCCACTGGTGTACCAGGCCTTCAATTGGAGTTCCGGTGTTTATGCCGGGGCGACGATGGGCTCGGAGATGACGGCCGCGGCTGCCGGAACGATCGGCAAAGTACGACGCGATCCGATGGCGATGCTGCCGTTCTGCGGATATCACATGGGCGACTATTTCCGTCACTGGCTGAAGATGCAACGCAATCTTTCAGTCACGCCGCGGATCTTCCACGTGAACTGGTTCCGCAAAGGTGCGGACGGCAAGTTCCTGTGGCCCGGCTACAGCGAGAACATGCGCGTGCTGAAGTGGATTGTGGATCGCGTACACGGTCGAGGGTTTGGCAGGGAAACGCCGATCGGATGGGTTCCGGCTTACGAAGACATCGAGTGGAAAGGCATGGAATTTCCACGCGCGCAATTTGAAGAGCTGGAGCATGTGGATATCGCGGAATGGAAGAAAGAAGTCATTGGACACGAAGAACTATTTATTGAACTCCATGACCACCTGCCATCCGAGATGATTTACGAGCGCGAATTGCTGATCTGCCGTTTGTAGGAATTTCGACGCATCAAGAAAGTAGCGGCCTTGTGGCCGCCACTTTTATTGTGCGCCGCCGGTAGCGATAGCTCGTTGGCGGGCGGGATCGAATTGCGCGGCGCCAGAGGAAAGGCGCGACATTACGAGATGGGCAATTACTAAGCCGATCTCGGCGACGAGCAGCAACGACATTCCGATGCGCAGGTTATGGGTCGCGGAAGACAACGATCCGATGGAGAACGGAAGGATGGCAGCGCCCAATCCAGCGGAAGCAAACATAAAGCCAAGCGTCGAACCGGAATATCCTGACAGCCGCTGAGAAAGAAGCGCGATGGCGGTGGGAAATACCGCGGCACAGCCGAGGCCGATCATTGCTACGGACGCGAACAGGACGATAGGAAGGTGAAGCAGCAAGAGCGCAACGGTCCCAGCGGTGGCGGTGCAGATCGACAGGGTCAACAAAACGCGCTCGCCGGTAACCTTAAGAAATGCCGGTGCGAAGAGTCGCCCGAGGAGAAACGTAGTCCAGAATGTGTCCTGCAAGAGGGCTGCACGCTGCAAGCTGAAAGCGTGCAGTCGAGTGGCGAAAGTGGGCAGCCATCCAGAGATACCTACTTCAATCCCAACATATAAGAAGAGCAGTGCCCCGCAGGCTATCACGATTCGCAAGATTCCGGCCGGCAGCTTTTCTTGATTCATCTCCTGGGAGAAGGAGGAGGCGGGGATACGTGGAATCGTAAAAGCTGAGAGGCCTAGGATTACCGCGTAGATCAGCAGCATGCCGGATACTTGAATATGGGAGTGCCGCAAGGCGGCAAGTATCAGCATTGGAGCGGTGATCGCACCAAGCGCCCAAGCGAAGTTCAACAGGTTGAGGAGCGATGCGCGGCGGGTTGGAAAGGCCTCGGCGACCGCGGCAGTGATGGAAGGATTGGTCAAGCCGAGCCCGAATCCAACCATCGTGATGCCGACGATGGCCAGCAGATGTGATGGTGTCGCGAGGCCGAGAACACCTGCAGCGATCAGCCATAACCCTGCACGTGTGATGTTATGAAGGGAGAAATATTTTGCGAGACGAGTGGAGATGATCGCGCCGGCAAATCCGCCGAAGAACTGCGCGAAGAACAATGTACCGGACTGACGATCGGTGAGTTGCCAGCGTTGTGCGAGCAACGGCAGAAGCGGGCCTAACATGGTGTTGGCAATGCCGACCAATGCGAAAACCGCATGGACGGTAAACAGGAACCGTTTCATGAATGGGCCGAAATGGCTCTTCCCTTGATGACGGTTCGCGGCACTCCCGTGGATTCGCGCACGATCAATTCTGGCTCAACCTCAACGACGTCGGACCGCTTCTCTTCTGAAGCGATACGAGCAATCAAGGTCTCTGCGGCGAGGCTCCCCATTTTTACCAACGGTTGTCGGATGGTGGTGAGGGCGGGGATGTGGAACGCGGCGCCGTAAATGTCATCGAAGCCGACAACGGAAACATCGACAGGCACATGCAAACCCGAGTCCTGCATTGCGCGGATCGCGCCGATTGCGGAGATATCGTTGAACGCAAATAAAGCAGTAAACGGGGCGCCAGTTGCGAGAATTTTCTTGGTAGCCGCGTAACCCAACTCGGGAGAGGGCGAAATACCCTCCAACTGCGCCGTAAGGCTCGGGTCTACTTCGATCGCAAGTCGCTTGCAGACTTTACGAATCGATTGCCAGCGCACAGCGGTATCGGAGCTGAAGGGCTGCCCTTTGAGAAACGCAATCTTGCGGTGGCCTAACTGGTGAAGATGTCCGATCGCGAGTTCTGCGGCGCGCTCATGATTCAAAACGATGTTGGTGACACCATCCACGTGCTTATGACCAGATACGGATACCACCGGGAACGGCAAGTCCTCCTGGTAGGGGGTATCGACAGTGATCAATCCTTCGACCGCGCGGGCGTAGAGAAGATGGGGATACTCCTGAATGAGATCTTGTTTATGACGATGGCTGGCGGCGAGCCACGCGTATCCTTTTTGTAAGAGATAATCTTCGATTCCGCTCAAAACTGAAGCAGAGTAGCCGTCGCTGAACTCTGGAAGCAGGACGCCGACGGAAAAAGTGCGCTGCTGACGCAGGGAACGCGCGATGATATTCGGGCGGTAATTGAAGTGGCGGGCGGCATCCCATATCCGTTGCTTTGTATATTCCGGAATCATATCGGACAACGGTTTCCGGTTAATGACGATCGAAACCGTCGCCGAGGAGAGACTTAGGTGCTCGGCGAGGTCTTTCAGGCTGATGGGCCGGTTCCGAGTCTCTGGAACGGGCACGTCTTTAGGAGGGCCTTTTCGCCGGGTCATGCCGCGAGTTTCGCACAGTAAGGCGGGACCGGCAAGCGTTCTGAGTACCTAGAAGGGACCCGGGACTTGGCACGGGCAAAGCAGTTGTGGTATTCTCACGCCGCTCGTTAAATCGATTAGGTAACGATTTAACGATTGTCTTTAGGCGACCCACAGGAATTGAGAGAGTGCTTATACAAAGCACCGGCATGGGCCGCTGGTTTTCTTATTCGGAGGTCGTATGCTGGGTTGTAGCGCAGGACTCGCGAGTCTTGGGGTTACCTGCTGTTCGCTGTGGGCTCAGTTGTACGGACGGACTCACTCGAGACCGTTGAGCCTGGCGAACCAAAGCCACGTTCTTGCTTCAGGCGTTTCGCAGTACCTTCCCCGTCCAATTTCTTTCGACAGCCCCACCCACTGCAAGTCTGCGTTGCTCGTATGGACTTACTGATCCGAGGAGAGCATTCCATGAAACGTTCGAGTTTAGCGGTCCGCGTGGTATTGCTGATCGTCACTATATTGGCATCGACAGTAATGGTCGAAGCCCAGTTCCGCGCATCGTTGCGAGGAACGGTAACTGATTCCTCGGGCGCCGTGGTTCCGGGCGCGACCGTGACGTTGGTAGATAAAGGCACAAACAAGACCTTGACGTCAGTCAGCGACGACAATGGCATTTACATATTCAATGCCCTGCCGGCCGCACCTTACCGGCTCACCGTGGATCGCCAAGGCTTCCAGAAGAAAGTGCTGGAAAATGTTCAGATCATTCCGGAGCAGCTCAATTCGCTAAATGTAGAAGTTGCCGTCGGGCAAGAGCAGCAGAGCGTAACGGTGACGGACACGACCCAGGCGCTGGACACGGAGACGGCCAACATGAGTGCGACGATCTCGAGCAACCAGATCCAGCACATGCCGTCTTTTAATCGCGACGTTTTCCAGCTCGCCCAGCTGACTCCTGGCGTGTTCGGGGATTCTGCGCAGGGAAAAGGCGGGGGCTCCAGTGCGAATCCCGGCAACCAAGGACCCGGGGGGACTTCGGGCGGGAACGGCGGCATTTTCCAGACCGAGAACGGACCGCAAATCCAGAGCGGTGGTGGTCAGTATGAGACCAACGGCATCTCGATCGACGGTATAAGCACGGTTAGCGCGGTATGGGGCGGCACTTCGATCATCACGCCGAGCGAAGATTCGGTGCAGGACATGAAAGTTGTGTCGAACGGGTACGATGCAGAGTTCGGCCGATTCAGTGGCGCACAGATTCAAGTTACCTCGAAGAGCGGCACCAACCAGTTGCACGGAAGCGCCTTCTTCAAGGCATCGCGCCCTGGACTGAATGCTTACCAACGCTGGAACGGGCTTGGCTCCGACGAAATCTTCAATACCGACGGAACTCGCAAAACCCCTGCTGAGCGCGGCTTGAACCGGGACAGCAATCGTTTCAACCAATACGGTGGCAGCTTGGGTGGACCGATTTGGAAGAACAAGATCTTCGCCTTCTTCAACTGGGAGACCAGTCCGCTGAAAACCGTGTCCCCGTCGCAAGGCTGGTATGAGACTTCTCAGTTTCACAGTTTGGCGGGCGGCCCGATCGCGAGCCAGTATCTGAGTTTCCCCGGTTCGGGTGTGGCTGGCGGCTCGATTGTTTCTCGGAATTGCGCCTCGATCGGGCTGACCGAGGGCGTGAACTGCGCCACGGTGGCGGGTGGGCTTGATCTCGGCTCGCCGCTGACGACTGGCGTAGGGCATCAGGATCTCACCTACGGCGGCGGAGCTAATTCGCCGGGCGTCGGCGGCGGCCTTGACGGAATCCCAGATCTTGCATTCTTCACTGCTGAAAATCCGACCACCACGTCGCAAATGCAGTTCAACGGTCGCGTTGACGCGAACCTGACAACAAACGATCGCCTGGCTTTCGCGATTTATTGGGTTCCACTCACCAGCACCGACTATAACGGCACCACGCGCTCACAGAACCTTTGGCATCACAACCAGGTAAACGATGCCTTCTCTATAATCTGGGATCACACTTTCTCACCCACTCTGCTGAACCAGGTGCGTGCGAATGCGGCGGGTTGGCGCTGGAACGAAGTCACAAGCAACGGGCAAGCGCCGTTCGGATTACCGCAGGACAACATCGATGCCATCGGATCTGCGAATCCTGAGTTCTTTGGCGCACCAGGTCCCAGCAACTTGAATCAGTGGACCTACTCGTACAACGACGTTCTGACCAAGGTGCTGGGACGTCACAGCGTTAAGGCTGGTGGCGAATTCACCCGGCTGAACTACCTGAATAACCCGGTTTATGCAGCCCGGCCTGGCTTCAATTTCCATAACTTATGGGATTTCCTGAACGACGCTCCTTTCTCAGAATCCGGTCAGTTTGATCACGCAACCGGAATTCCGTTCGCAAATCGTCAAGACAACCGCGAGAACCTGTGGGGCTTCTTCGTCCAAGACGATTTCAAGATTCGTCCGAACCTCACCATCAACCTGGGGCTTCGCTGGTCCTATTTTGGGTCCTTCTACTCCCAGCAAAACAATTTGGATGTGCTTCAGTTCGGCAGCGGCGCCAACACCTTGACCGGTCTGAATGTTCGGGTCGGCGGCAAGCTCTACACGCCGCAGAAATACAACTTCGGTCCAATGGTCGGGTTCGCGTGGTCGCCAAACCTGTTCGACAACAAGTTAGTTCTGCGTGGCGGATTCGGAATTTCCTACAATCAAAACGAAATTGCGATCACCGCTAATGGAAACGGAAACCCGCCAAACGCGGTGAACGCGAGCTACAGCTGTAACTATTCCTACACAGCCAACCCAACGTGTTCGGGCACGGGAATTCTTTACGAAACCGCGTCTGACGTTCACTCCATCTTTGGTTACGCGCCGAACCCGACTGCGATCACTACGTTTGGCAGCAACAATCTACCGACCAGCGGAACCACAAGTGTGACGGGGTTCCCTTCGAATCCGAAGTCCATCAGCAACTCCCACTATTCGCTCGACATGCAGTACCAGTTACCCTTCAGTTCCGTAATGTCACTGGGCTACCAGGGAAACCAGACGCGACATCTGCTCACCCAGAATAATTTCAACGTGCTTGGTGCGGCGGCTGGCTACCCTCTCAACCCCATTGTTAGGTTCCTGGATTACTACGAGAACAACGGCAGCGCGAATTACAACGCGATGATCGCTTCTCTCAATCACACCTTCTCGCACACCTTCCAAGCCACTGCACAGTACACCTGGTCGAAGGCAATGGACGAGAACTCGGGGCCGTATTCTGAAGATCCGTATCCGTATGACTCTCATGCGGCCTATGGGCGTTCGGACTACAACGTGACGAGTGCGTTCAAACTTTACGGTCTGTGGCAGCCGGTGTTCTTCCATGGCAACAACTGGCTGGAAAAGATCGTAGGTGGATGGTCTGTCAGTGGCATCTGGAATATTCACTCGGGCTTCCCGTGGAATCCGGTGTACAACACCACTGGCGACGTTTACTACGGTGGCAGCGGTTACGGGTCGCTACGGCCGGGCTCGGTTGTCGCGAACTACGGTCATGGGACTGCGAACATGGACTTCATGCAGCAGACCAACCCCAACTTCAGCGGTAACGGGACGACCTACTTTGTCGGCCCGACCTACGTAACGGGTGCGGCGTTCCCAGCGTACTCAACGGTGCCGGCTCCTGGGATCCAACGCAACAGCTTGAACGGACCGGGCTATAACGATATAGACGCCAGCCTTTCCAAAGCATTCGGGCTGCCCAATAACAGGGTGTTGGGCGAGAACGCGAAGTTTGAAATTCGCGCCGACATCTACAACTTGTTTAACAAGTTGAACCTAAACACGCAGAAGATCGATAACAACCTCGGACAAGTGGCTCCAGACGGCACGATCGTGAGCATCAATCACGATTTCGGTGTCGCTGGCGAGGCGCTCGGCAGCAGGACGATCCAACTGCAGGCGCGCTTTAGCTTCTAACCTTTAACCGTTGTTTCAACGGGGCGCATTCCGCGAGGAGTGCGCCCCTAAACTTTTACGTTCACGGAATTGCAATGGATGCCGGCATCGGTCGGCATGGCAGATTCAGCTATCATTGTTGACATAAGTCATGTTTGGGAAAAAAGGCGATGCAGAGCGCCGGCGCATAACCCGAAGAGAGTTCCTGGGCGTTTCCGGCCGCCTTGCTTTATCGCTTCCGCTTGCAGGCTTGATCGGCTGCAGCCCGAAGCTCGGAGAGAATAGTTTTGGCGCGCTTGCCATTCCCGCCTTCACCGGTTCCGACGAACAAATTCTCGACGAACTGGAACAGACCGCCTTCCGATATTTTTGGGAGCAGGCGTATCCGACCACGGGGTTAATTAAAGACCGTACCCATGCGCGCGATACCGACAGTTATTTCGGCGCCAGTATCGCAGCGGTGGGGTTCGGACTCACCGCGCTCTGCATCGGCGATTCTCGCGGCTACATGCAGACCAAGCCGATCCGGGAGAGAGTGCGCACGACATTGACCACTTTGCTGCATAGGGCGGAAGGGCATGAGGGGTTCTACTATCACTTCATTCACTGGCTGACCGGCAAACGCATCTGGCACAGCGAGCTCTCTTCCGTCGACACCGCGATCCTGATCTGCGGCGTGCTGACGGCGCGGCAATATTTCCGGGAAGATCAACCGATCGTCGACCTGGCCACGCAGATTTACAACAACGTGAACTGGGAGTGGATGCTGAACGAGGGCGCGACGCTCTCGATGGGCTGGACACCGGAGGATGGATTCATTCCGGAGCGTTGGAGCCACTACTCCGAGCTGATGATGATGTACCTGCTGGGCATGGGGTCACCGACCCATCCGCTCTCGCCGGATACCTGGTCTTCGTGGGTGCGCCCCAAGCACACCTACCAGGGGATTACCTACATCTCGTCGGGCGACCCGGTGTTTACGCACCAGTATTCACATGGGTGGTTCGATTTCCGCAACCAGCATGATGACTTCGCGGACTACTTCCAGAATTCCGTGAATGCGACCTTGGCGCACAAGTTGTTTTGCCTGTCGTTGCAAGGACGGTTTCCGGATTATTCGGTGGACCTCTGGGGTTTCACGGCTTCCGATTCCATCAACGGATACGTAGTGTGGGGTGGACCTCCGCCGACGGGTCCGATCGATGGGTCGATCTCCCCATGCGCTGCGGCGGGTTCACTTCCATTTTTGTATGACGACTGCATGCGGGTGTTGCGCAACATTCGTGCATATCATCCGAAAGCCTGGAGCCGTTACGGATTTACGGACTCTTTCAATCCGCTGAAGAATTGGTATAACGCGGATGTGATCGGGATCGATCTTGGCATCTCGATGCTGATGACGGAAAACCATCGCACCGGCTTCGCGTGGAATTATTTCATGCAGAATCCAGAAGCCAGGAACGCGATGCAACTCGCGGGATTCCAGCCGAACCCATAAAAAATGGGCTGGCAACGTTCGCCAGCCCGGAGCATGCTCGTAGAAACTTAGGGTTTGATCTCTAATTCTGCCGGGGTTCCGCTGGCAGAGTCGCCGGTGATCCATACCTGGACCTTGGCGGGTTCCGCCACTTCCTTCATATCGATGTTCCAGAACGCGAGTTGCTGACGCGTAAGTTTGAAGTCCACCTGCTTGGATTCACCCGCTGCTAGCGCAATTTTCTGGAAGCCTTTCAGCTCGCGTACCGGACGCGCCACGCTGGTGCCACGCTGCCGAATGTAGAACTGCACCACTTCATCCCCGGGACGATTGCCGGTGTTCTTCACCGTCGCGGTGACATGAACCTCGGCTTTCGCATCGCCAGCATTGAGCGCCTTCGCACTGGTTGAGGACGCGCTCACTTGCGGAGTAGAAAATTCAAAGGTGCTGTATGACAAGCCGTAGCCGAAGGGATAGAGCGGAGAGTTCTGCTCATCGATGTAGCGTGAGTGATACTTTTCCAAGCCGGTGGTTGGCGGCCGAGTGAGATCGACGTTGCCCACCGGGCGGCCGGTGCTCAGCGCGTTGTAGTAGAGAGGTTCCTGACCAACACTTCGTGGGAAGCTTGCGGTGAGGCGTCCACTGGGATTGGCTTCACCAAAGAGCGTGGCCACCAGCGCTGGACCGGCCTCGATGCCCGGGAACCAGGCTTCGAGGATTGCGGTCGCCTTCGGTTCTATCGGCGTAAGCACGACAGGACGACCAGCGAAGGCGAGCAGGACGATGGGCTTATTGAACTTCGCGACTTCGTCCACCAACTCCGCTCCAGGTAGTCCGATCCTGGTGCGCGATGCGGCTTCGCCGGTCATCTCGGAAGCCGTTTCACCGACTGCAACGAGGATGACGTCGGCGTCGGCCGAGGCCGCAGAGGCGTCGGCACTGAACGACACCGCGATGTTGTGAGCTGCACAGTAAGCGGTGAGGGCGTTGCGAAGGGTGACGACGTCATTGGCTTTGCCTTGCGCGTCCCACGAGCCAAGCATGTTGTCGGCGTTGTCAGCCATGGGGCCAACGACCGCGATCTTGTGTATGCCAGTCAACGGCAAAACGGCGTGCTCGTTCTTCAAGAGCACGAACGCTTCTTCCGCGGCCTTGCGCGCCAGTTCGCGAGAAGCTGCTGGGAGCGGACCGTCAAAGGCTGTCTTGGTATCGTCGGCGTAGGGGTGATCGAATAATCCGAGCGCGAACTTCACGCGCAGCACGTTACGGACGGCGTCATCGACCACGCTCATGGGAACAGCGCCAGCCTCCACCAATTCTGCGAGGTGCGTGTGATAGAGATTGCCTTCCATATCCATGTCAACGCCGGCAAGAATTCCCTTTTCGGCGGCGGTGCGATCGTCGTTGGCGATGCCGTGGGCTTCAATCTCCCAGAGCGATTGCCAATCGCTCACGACCATTCCTTTGTACCCCCAGTCATGACGCAGAACCTGTCGCAGGGTGAATGGATTCGCGGAAGCGGGCACTTCGTTCAGTGAATTGAACGCGCTCATGAAGCTGAGCGCACCCGCGTCTGCTGCGGCTTTGAAGGGGCGGAGATAGATCTCACGCAAGGTGCGATCGGAAATCTCAGTGGTGTTGTAGTCGCGACCGGCCTCAGCCGCGCCGTAGCCTACGTAATGCTTCACGCAAGCCGCAATGTCATCGGGAGAATCGAGGTTTCCCTGGTAGCCGCGAACGTAAGCTTTGGCGATTTCAGAGGCGAGATATGGGTCTTCGCCTTCGCCTTCGGTAATGCGGCCCCAGCGAGCGTCGCGGGCGATATCGACCATCGGCGAAAACGTCCAGCGAATGCCGTCGGTGCTGGCCTCTTTCGCTGCGATGCGCGCGGTCTGCTCGATCAGCGCAGGATCCCAGGTGGCGGCAAGCCCGAGGGGCATGGGAAATTCCGTGCGATATCCGTGAATAACGTCGAGGCCGAAAATGAGCGGAATGTGCAGTCGCGATTTCTCTACGGCGATGTGCTGCATTTCGTTCGTCTGTTTCGCGCCGATCAGGTTAAAGAGAGACCCAACTTGTCCAACGGCAATCATCTCCGGATAGCCGGTGCGGCCGGTTCCCGGTCCGGTAGCGGCGCCGGCAGAGTATTGGTTGAGCTGGCCGACCTTCTCTTCCAGCGTCATCTGCTTAAGAAGTTTTTCAACCTTTTGGTCAATGGCTGCGGATTGCAGCGGCGAGGAAGACTGCGCACAGAGATTCGCAACCGCACAGAACATGAGAACGCAAAAAACTTTCAGGAAATAAAAGGGTTTCATGGTCGTACAAGTCTCCCGACTGGAATGGGGACATCACACGGTCCCGCCTTTCCCGAATCCTGAAGACGCTGGAGAAAGCTTACCCAGGGGAAATACGAGTGCAGGCCGCGACGGCTTTCGATGCCCCACCTTTGTACGCCAAATTCAGCGGTCTGTCACGTCAAAATCGGCTATTTAATCGATTGAATTGAGCCTTCTGGAATCCGAAACGGGAGTCACTGCCCGGAACCCTTCGCGGTCGGATAGGCGGCGTCGAGGGCAATGTTCAGCTGCAACACATTCACTCTCGGCTCACCTAAGAAGCCCAACTGGCGGGCATTTGTGGACTGTCGCAGAAGCTGCCGGATATTTTCTTCCGAGGTTCCGCGTTCGCGGGCCACGCGCGGAACCTGGAAGTCTGCGCCCGCCGGTGTGATGTCGGGGTCTAGGCCAGAGGCGGACGTCGTAACCAGGTCGACTGGCACCGGGACAGATGGGTTCTCCGCATGGAGAGTTTCGGTATCGGCCCTTACACGATCGAGCAGCTTGCGATTCGTAGGTCCGAGGTTGGAGCCTCCGGAGTTCGCGGCATCGTAGCCGTTGCCGGCAGCTGAAGGTCGCGAATGAAAATACGCCGCGCCCGTAAAGGGCTGCCCGATGATTTTCGATCCGATGACCACCCCGTTGCGCGAGATCAGTTGACCGTTGGCCTTGTCGTGGAAGAGCACTTGGGCGATGCCGGTCACGAGGAGAGGGTAAACCACTCCGAGCAAAACCGTGGTTACGACTGTCATTAATATTGCGGTGATGAGATTTCTTTTCATCGTATCCTTCCCTACGCCAAGCCAATCGTGGTGATCAGCAGATCGAGAATCTTGATCCCGATGAACGGGATGATGATGCCGCCAAAACCGTAGATCCAGAGGTTGCGCCGCAACAGCGCCGCTGCACCCATGGGGCGATACTTCACTCCACGTAGAGCTAGCGGGATCAAGGCAATGATGATCAGCGCGTTAAAGATGACCGCCGACAAGATTGCCGAACTGGGATTTTTCAGATGCATGATGTTCAACGCATTCAGCACCGGGAAGGTTCCGGCGAACATGGCTGGGATGATGGCGAAATACTTCGCCACATCGTTGGCGATGGAGAACGTGGTCAGCGAGCCGCGCGTCATTAGCAGTTGTTTGCCGATCTCAACGATCTCGATGAGCTTCGTGGGATTGGAATCGAGATCAACCATGTTGCCGGCTTCTTTCGCAGCCTGCGTACCGCTGTTCATCGCCACTCCGACGTCGGCCTGCGCCAGGGCGGGAGCATCGTTGGTACCATCGCCGGTCATTGCGACGAGTTTGCCTTCGCCTTGCTCGCGGCGGATAAGATCCATTTTGTCTTTTGGAGTCGCTTGTGCGAGGAAGTCATCCACGCCAGCTTCGCGAGCGATGGCTGCCGCCGTGAGTGGATTGTCGCCGGTAATCATCACGGTGCGAATGCCCATGGATCGAAGCTGATCGAAGCGCTCTTTCATGCCACCTTTTACGATGTCTTTCAGCTCGATGACACCGAGCGCTCCACGCGAGCGTTCGGCGACGACCAGCGGAGTACTGCCGGCGCGAGAAACCTGGTCGACGGTGGCCTGTACCATCGCGGGAAACTCTTTGCCGTTCTGCGTAACGTAGGCCTTCATCGAATCGACCGCGCCTTTACGAATCTCAAAGCCGTTGAGATTCACGCCGGACATCCTGGTCTGCGCAGTGAACGGGATAAAGTGCGTTTCATGGGCGGAGAGTTCGCGTCCACGCAGACCATACCTGTCCTTGGCGAGTACCACAATGGAGCGGCCTTCCGGTGTTTCGTCGGCGAGTGAGGACAATTGAGCGGCATCGGCAAGCTCCTGCTCGGTGACGCCAGGGGCCGGAATGAATTGTGACGCTTGGCGATTGCCGAGGGTGATGGTGCCGGTCTTGTCGAGCAGCGGCGTATCGATGTCGCCGGCCGCCTCGACCGCGCGGGCCGTAGTGG
>PLWX01000336.1 GCA_003151155.1 Acidobacteriaceae bacterium | reverse complement strand
CCCGCTGCTTGCGCGTCCCCATCGCCATCCGCCGATTCTACAAACCAAGCCTGTGGATACCTCAACACTTTCTGCTCACGAATCCGAACTTGCACCACGGGCTGCTAGCGCGTTCGCGGCTCCCTCGAGTGCTTCCGGGGTCGCTCCGAGATAAAGGAAAAGCCGCATGAGCGTTTGCTCGCTTGCGACGTCGCGGTACGGGCCGAGCCGCGTGCGGCAGTCCTCTGCCATCGTGTGAATGTTCCAGCCCTTGCGGTGTTGAAAGTTGACGATGACGCGCACACAGGTAAGATGTCACGACGCCTGGGTGATGGAAAGCGGGTGAGCTGTGAAAAAGCGGCAAAATTCTCAGATGAGCTGAGATCTTGGAAGGCGCTTTCCGAATACTTGCATAAGCCAATCACTACGCGGTGAAGCGTTAGGCTGGCGAGGGAATGCCCGTGACCAGGGAGGGTCGCTTTGTCACTGCGAAGAAGGCTCAGTTAGGAGCATGGCTCGCCGAGAGGGACAAGGTGCGCGGTTCCGTACACATCACCACGTGCGGCGAGGGACCTAACCGCCGAACTTTGCAAAGGACTGAATGCTGCTCGAAAGTCTCCTTCCCGAGGGCCGTCCGCGGCACACGAATGACCTTCTTCACCGGCCGATCCGATTTTATGCTCGGCCCACAGGTGGGTGCGAACGCTTCCTTGGAAATTCGAAAGGAACCTTGAAGGATAGGCGGCGCAGCGGTTGCAGTGAAATACCATCGGTTTTAGCGGTTAAGATAGGTTCTCTCCGCAACGCCGATGGAGAGGAGGCGAAAACGATGGACTGGCTAATTAAAATGCTTACGGGCAGACTGCTCATTTGGCTCCTCGCGGCCGCCGGCAATGCGCTCGTAGCTCATTTTGAACCAGAGAAGTGGAAACATTGGAAGCACTTATCCCGCGCCCAATACATCTTAAGCGGGGTCATTTGTATCGTTGTGATCGGTTATGCATGGCTCGAACGTCCAGAACCTCCGAGTGACGAGTCAAACATCGCGACGCGTATCAACCAATGGAGCGCCTCGATTGGCTACAGAATCGAGCCGATGCTGATTCCCGACGCATTTTTTGCGTACCGCGTTACGCTCCCGGACAGCGAGCATCTTCAGATGATTGTCGGCCGCACTAAAGAGAAGCCGCCCTACCTTCAGATTGCGATGGTAATGGACATCTCTCCTGAGCATCGAGCGACCTTGAGCCGCATTCCTCGGCCAGACGCCAGATCTATACTCCTCGAGACGCAAAAGGAATTACTTCGTAAGGACTACACCTTCAGCTACATCGGCGGGGAGCAAGATCTAGCGGAAACCCAATCAATTCTGATCATCAAATCGGTGCCAATATCAGGCCTCACTGAATCCGAGTACACGGCGGATGTCGATGAGGTTAAGTTTTCTATGCGCTTGGTAAGAAACGATCTGAAGGTTCAGCTTCAACGCGCCGAGCATTGAACGGTTTCGTTATCGGAGGGCTATTGGGGTCGCCGTAACACGATTTGCGCGATCTGATTTTCTTTGCGCCGTACCCCCTCTTGGAGAGAATGGTTCTCATGACTGGTGAACGTCTTGATCTCGTCCGCTTTCACAACAACCACCTCCGGTCCAACCTTATCGTCGCGTTATTCAGATTCTCTGCGTTTACAATTGAGTGCGCCGCAAGAATAGCCGCCAAATCATCGTTGATGGGGATCTCGCGCCCGGTTCCATTTGCGGTTTTCGCCCGGCCCACTCGCAACTTTCCATCCATCAAGTCGACTTGCCCCCAAGTCAGGGAGAGCGCCTCACCAGCACGCATTCCTGTCAAAAGCAACAGAGGGATCAATGTTCCAAGGTGCGGCGTGCGGCGATCTCTTAATCCATCCAGTAGCGCTTGTTGTTCCTCGGCAGGTGAGGAACGTGGCCAGTTCCTGCTCGTTGACTTGCCCTTGATTGCGTATCGTGTGGTACTTTTTCTTCACGGCGGTTCTCCCTTCAAGGTTTGGCAACCCGATTCTACGGAATCAGGCTGAACCGCCGCGCTCGACTTTCAACTACGCGCGGGACATCCTCCCTGATCTTTCAATCAAGGCTTTCAATATCTGCACTTTCCTGTTGACTTGGTGCCGAAGAAGGGATTCAGCCAACGGGGTGCTCTAAAAACACACTGTAGCAGTGTTTCTAGACGCATGAACACAGGCTGGAACACATTTCCTATTTTCCCAAAAATACAGGCCCGCTGTACGGCAAGAAGAGCCAAAAACGGGCACAAAATTCAGAGCGTGCGCTTACTGTCCGGCTTGTGGAGCGCCATCCAGCGGGGGATGAAAGTTTTTTCTGGCCAGCCCCATCAAGAAACGCTGAAAGTCCAAAATTTTCTTTCGGCCGGCATTTCCCGTGAGTTCTTGATGCCCAGTGATTACCGCATGCGCATCCCTATGAACGCCCCACGATTCCTCGGGCGAATGAATAACCCTGATAGGCAGCCCGTGCTCCCGTACCTTCGCAGCAATCTCCTCAACCGTCAATTCGGCGACTCCAAATCCAGCGCCGAGATACTCCACCAACACCGGAAGCGTCCGGAAATCATCGAGGGAAATGAGAGACGTTACTGCCGTGGAGAGGCCATCATTGGGCGGGTCGTTCCTCCTCAGGACGAAATGATTTTCGCCCGGCATCCCCTCTTCGTAGTGTTTGGGGTTCAATGCGCGAAAGAGGGTCTGATCCTGACCAACCACATCACCCTGAGCAACTACCGGAGCAGCCAATCGATGTGTTCTCCCACACCCGAAATGTCGACTTCCCATAAATCGTCAGAAGCGTAGTTATCGATAGGAGACCATCGCAGAACTTCTACTCTCTCGCCATCGACGATGCATTTTAACTCACGATTCTGGCGAATCCATTTAACAATAATGGTTCCATCGCTCATCGGAACTATCTTTGGTAGCTCAGCACTAGGCAGGGAGTCACGGTGGAAAGAACTAGCTGCTAATTCTAGGATTGCTTCAGCAGTGTTTGCGGTTTCGAACGAAAAGGCACTAGCCCCCTCGCCGTCCCAGTTCGCTTGTAAATTTCTTATACGTAGGATGTCCAGCTTGCGCCTTTCCCAAGCATCCGACAATTGCGCCACCATCGTTCGAGGTGTAGAAGCTCTCATGAACGTGAACTGCTTCTGTTCAAGTCCACTCTTAAAGATCATCTTCGCGATATCCAGAAGGTGATTGAGCGTTACCCCACTCGGCAACGCCTGTGCAACGAACGGCTGAGGGGTCGATGTAATTCCGAAAATCGGCGGTGGCTGCAACTGTGTGTTTGCCACAATCGGATCATCGCTTGAAGCGTGAACAGGTGGTTCCAGCAATCTCATCTCTCTCGCCCCCACACCTTTTGCGCAGGTTCAGTTGTTAAATCGGTGAAGCCTCGAACGATGTATTCGTGAGCGGTGTCGAACCATTGCTCAATCGAATATTGTTTATCCTTAGCCTCGCCGGAGCATGACAGTGACAATACTACTGCCGACTGGCCCTTATCACGGATTGCTCTATTAGTGCCTACGGTAATCTTGCCTTTGGCATCGGGGAGTGCAAATACCCACGCGGTATTCGCTGTTTCGGGAGAGTGTAAGAATCCTGTATTGAAGCTGTCCCAATTTACCAGCTTCACTGACTCTTCAACTTTCATATTCCCGACATTCTCTAACGCATTCACGTAAGTGAGTTCATAGCGGACGGGAACAGGAGTGCCCAGCCGCTGTTGAGCCAGAAATTCTGAGAATCGCTTCCAGTACGCAACAAAACTCGGGAACAGCGTTTTAAACCTCGGATACTTCGAGTCACCCGAACTCCTGCGCCAGTTGTGGAAGAACTTCGAATCCTGAATCTGCAACAAATATTCTGTGTCCTTCGACACCAGCAACGAGCGTCGAAGCGGTGGCATCGTGAGCAACGAGACGGAAGGAGTTTCGGCAACGTCTGGTAGTGGCGGCGCGTCTTGGGTCAGAGGGAAGTCCGTACCCACCTCAGTCCAAAACTTGCCCACATGAGCTGTCTGCAAAGCGACAGGGGTGAATTGAATACCGAACGCCACCTCAGTAAGAGGCGGACTAGCATAGCTGGGGATTGCTTCGCTCGCCATTAGATTGTGAACTATACACCGAATACGTCATATCCCGAAGTGATTCGCTAGGATCAGGTTCGGCTCGGGACGCCGCAGTCGCATGACCCCATTATTATGTAATTAGACGCTTACACTCGCTATTGGTCGCAACGGCGCCATGGAAACCTTCGAGGCAGCCAAAAAGGCGGGCAAGCTGCGTTTCATTGGTTTCTCGGCCCACTCGGTGGAAGTGGCTCTTTCCGCAATGGATCGTTATCACTTCGACACGATTCTGTTCCCGCTTAACTTTGTCCTTTACTCCCAGGCCAATTTTGGAC
>PLWX01000160.1 GCA_003151155.1 Acidobacteriaceae bacterium | reverse complement strand
TCGGGAATGCGGAACGAGCCGCCGATCTCTACCAGTTCCCCACGGGAGACGATCACCTCGCCGCCTTCGGCCAGCGAATTCAGTGCGAGCATCACCGCGGCTGCGTTGTTGTTCACCACCACCGTCGAGACTTCGCGTTCGGCAGAGCTCAAAAGGCGCGTAAATAGCCGATCGACGTGCACATCGCGCTTCCCGCGTTCGCCGGTTTCGAGATCGAATTCCAAGTTCGAATAGCGCAGCGAAACATCCCGCGCGTGATCGAGAGCTGCTTCGCTCAAGGGTGCACGTCCGAGATTGGTGTGCAGGATTACGCCGGCAGCGTTGATGACCGCCCGTAGCGAAAGACCCAGCTCTCGCTTCAACTCGCGAGCCACCGCATCGGCGATGCCGTCGATCGCCAATCGAACGCCGTTGTCGTCGAGCGAGCCTCGCCCGATTTCAACCCGGATGCGGGTGAGCACCTCCCTGGCAGCCGCGGTCACCGCCGCATGTCCATCGGATGTCGCAAGCGCGGCTACCTCTTCCCGACGCAGAATCTCATCCACGCCCGGCAATAAGCGGTAGAGCTCGGATTTTGCAGCAGCCTTCATGTTCTCTTTAGTTTTGACGCGCCGCGCGGAAAACGCAAGTGGGCTAGCCCACTTCTACCAGTCCATACCGGCGCTGCCAGTGACTCTTCAAATGTTCGAAGACTCGCTTGATTTCCGTTTCGGTCAAGTCCGGGTGCGGTCCGCTGCTCACGTACGAGGCTTCGCGCTTTGCGAGTTCCAGTAGCTCTCGATCACGGATCAAATTTGCTACCCGGAAATCCGGCATGCCAGCCTGCTTGGTGCCGAAAAACTCGCCCGGCCCGCGCAGCTGCAGGTCCAACTCGGAAATTTCGAAACCATCGTTGGTACGCACCATGGCATCGAGGCGCTGTTCGGCCTCAGGGGAAACCTTGCCGCCGGTCATCAGAACGCAATACGATTTTGCACTGCCGCGGCCGATGCGTCCACGGAGTTGGTGCATCTGCGAGAGACCGAAGCGTTCGGCGTGTTCCACGACCATAATGTTCGCGTTGGGCACATCGACGCCGACTTCGATCACGGTAGTTGAGACCAACACCTGCACGTCGCCACTTTGGAAGCGCCGCATCACCGATTCCTTGTCATCGGAATCCATGCGACCGTGCAGCAAGCCGACCTTGAGATCGGGAAAAATCTTCTTCCGCATCTCGTCGTACATCTTGATCGCGGCCTTTAACTGTTTGCCGGCCTCGGCGTCTTCCGCTTCTTCAATCACCGGATACACGATGTAGGCCTGGTGTCCGGCAGCGACCTGCTTACGCACGAATCCCCACACCTCCTCTGAGCGCTCATCGGAGACGCGGCGGGTCACGATCGGCGTACGACCGGGCGGTAGTTCGTCGAGCACGCTGACGTCGAGATCGCCATACAGGGTCAGTGCCAAGGTTCGTGGGATTGGCGTGGCAGTCATGACCAAGACGTCCGGCTCGGCGGCATCGGTCTTCTTCATCAGCTTGAAGCGCTGCATCACGCCGAAGCGGTGCTGCTCGTCAACGATGACGAGACCGAGCGCATCGAACTCCACTTTCTCCTGAATCAGCGCATGCGTGCCAATCACCATGTGCGCGTTGCCCTGCGAGATGTGCCGGCGCACCTCGCGCTTTCGCTCCTGGTCGAGCGATCCTGTAAGCAGCACGATGCGGTAGCCGGCTTTCTCCAGGATTCTGCGCGCGGACAGGTAATGTTGGGTCGCGAGAATTTCCGTGGGCGCCATCAGCGCCACCTGGTAGCCGTTCTCAATCGCAATCACGGCGGCTTCCAATGCGACGATGGTTTTGCCGGAACCTACATCCCCTTGCAGCAGTCGCCGCATGGGCGAAGCCTGCTTCATGTCGGTGACGATCTCGGAGAGAACGCGCTTCTGCGCCTTGGTCGGATGAAATGGAAGAATACGTTTGATCGCTTCACGCACTTGATCGTCCACGCGGAAGACGACTCCGCTTTGTGCGCGAAGTTTGCGCCGCTTCAGCTCAAGGCCGAGTTCGAGGAAAAACAGCTCTTCGAAAATCAGGCGCATGTGCGCGGCAGTCCGGGCGTTCTGGAGGCGGGTGAAGCTCTCGCCTTCGTCCGGCCAGTGGGCTTTCCAAAAGGCCGCACGGCGGTCCATCAGGTCAACATGACTGCGGACGACCGCAGGAATCGCGTCCGGCACATCCGGCGAGAGGTTCTCGAGCGTCCCGTGGATGACCCGGCGGAACCATTTCGACGTCAGCTTCCCATTGGCGGCAGTCTCATAAATGGGAACTATGCGGCCAATCTCCAGCGATTTCAGCTTGCTCGCATCCGGTTCTTCTGACTCGGAAGGATCGTGCAGGATCTCGAACTGGGGCTGGATGATCTGCAGCTCCCGCCGCCCGAATTTCGATTCCTCGACTTTGCCATAAAGCGCAAGCAGTTGGCCGGGCTGGAAGCGGTCCTTCAGATACGTCCCGTGGAACCACAGGCACTTGAGGGTCTGCCGTCCCTGGCCGACGGTGAGTTGGAACATCGGCCCGGCGCGGGTACGAAACAGGCCGGAAACTCGCACTTCCGCAACCACGCTGGCCATTTCGCCCGGCCTAAGTTCGCCGATCCCGCGGGGATTGAGCCGGTCTTCGTAGCGAAACGGTAGGTAATACAACAGGTCTTCGACCGTGAGAATACCCTTGGAGGCAAGGGTCTCGGCGGTTCTCGGACCGATGCCTTTGACGTACTGAACCTGGGTGGAGAGTTCGACCACGCTGCGATGTTATCAGGCCTTTGCCGGACTAATCGCGATGGTCCGGCTGGGTACTTTAGGAATGCGAGCTCAACGCGAATTGACGGGGCTTCGGCGGAATTCCTGAGGTAAAATTCTCAACACCTTGAGTCCGCAACCAGGAATGCAGCGAATCTCGATTCTTTACGACGCGAGCCAGGCTGTCCTTTCGACTTTTGAGCTTGACGAAGTTCTCGATCGAATTCTGACTATCGTTCGCGACTACTTCCACCTTGAAGGTGGATCTATCCTGCTGCTCGACAAAGAGCGCAAATTCCTGACGGCCCAGCGGTCTTTCGGCAAGGAACCATGCACCGCCAAAATTCCATGGGGCGAAGGGCTGACCGGGGCGGCCGCGAAATTGAAACGCCCCATCTATGCACCCGATGTGTCCAAGGACCCTCGCTACATCAAGGGCCCCACCGACACCAAGTCGGAAGTCGCTATCCCGCTCATGGTGCGTGACCAAGTGGTGGGAGTGCTCGATTGCCAGAGCAACCAACTGGATTTCTTCGATTCTGAGACTGTCGATCTGCTCACGCTGTTTGCAACACAGGCTTCGATCGGCCTGGTGAACGCGGACATTTATTCGCGGGAGCGAAAACGCACCCAGCAGATGGAAGCGATCAGCGGAATGGCGCGCCAGGCAACTTCGGTACTCAAGCTCGAAGAATTGCTGGTTGAACTCTGTAACTCGATTGTGAAGTTGCTGCCGCAATATAGCGTGGCGTTGCTTACGGCGGAAGGGGACGGCACGTTGATCCTGCGCTCCCACAGTGGCTCATTGAAGCCGCCGATTGAAACCAGCCAGGCAGTGCTGCCGCCAGGGAATCCAGCGCAGGAAGCGCTCGAAAAACGCACTACGAAAGTTCTTCGTGCCACCACGAGCGGCGAACCGCTCATTCTGTTTCACACTGCGGGGTCCGTGCTCCTGCTTCCGCTGGTGTCCGCTGCCCGCCCGCTTGGAGTGTTGGTGGTCGGCGCAGAAGCCGTGACCGGGTTCTCGGAAGACGACATTGCTACCC
The DNA here is from genome assembly GCA_003151155.1 of Acidobacteriaceae bacterium. Classification (GTDB taxonomy): domain Bacteria; phylum Acidobacteriota; class Terriglobia; order Terriglobales; family Acidobacteriaceae; genus Korobacter. The sequence goes on along the minus strand of PLWX01000160.1, from coordinate 40,171 downwards.
TGGAATCGGTGGCCGACATTTGCGCGACGGCGATCCAGAACGCTTATTATTTCCAGCAAGTCGAACAGCTGGCGTACGTCGATGGACTCACCGGCACCTTCAACCGGCGGCTGTTCGAGCGTCGTATTCGTGAAGAGATCGATCGTGCGACGCGCTACCAGACCACACTGTCGATGATCATGATCGATATCGACCACTTCAAGCGGGTGAATGACGAATTCGGCCACCTGCTGGGCGACGAGGTGCTCCGCACCTTCTCACAGCTCTTTCACAGTGCGCTGCGGAAACCTGACGTGTGCTGCCGCTTCGGCGGCGAAGAGTTCGCCATCATTCTTCCTGAGACCTCCGGCCCCAATGCTCTGCTGGTCGCGGAAAAATTGCGGCGTCTGGTGGCGAGTCATGAATTTGCGGGAATTCCCCACCCCATTACGATCAGCAGCGGAGTCGCCGATTTCCCGCGCTGCGGAAACACGCGCGATGACATTGTGCGCGCCGCGGATGCAAGCCTCTATTTCGCAAAACAAGCGGGAAGAAACTGCGTGCGCTTCCCGGAATCAAGTCCCGCACCTACGAGCTAGCGTCGATCGCATTCCTGCAACCAAATGAAAACGACGCAGCCAAAGCTGCGCCGCTGGTCGTTCAAGAAGGCTATTGGTCGCAGCCCTGCAAGGAATCAACCTTCTGCATTTCTTCCTGCTTCGATTGCATCGGCTTATTGATCTCGTCGCTATGCGCCGCAATGGCCTTTTCAGCCTGCTCCATCGCTCGCTGAATCGTCGCGGTATCGATCTTCGCCATCTGCGCTTGCGCTATGGCGCTCTCCATCTCAGGATTCAGCTCTGAAAGCTGCAGGTTGATCTGATCGACGTTGACGTCAGGCATATCGAACAAGAACGAGCTGTCGCGCGAGGAAGAAAACTCGATGAAGACATTCTGTTCATGCTTATCGCGCACCACGCCAAGCATCGTTTTTCCCGTCTTACGATGAGTCAGGCGATGCCAATCGCCCATGTCGGCAATGGTCTCTTTTTCGACGCGGACAATGACATCACCCGCACGTAGTCCCGCGGAATCCGCAGGTGAGCCCTTCTCAACCGAGCGAACCAGCACGCCGTTGCCGTTCTTCACACCAAGAAAATCGCCGAGTTGCGGAGTTAGGTTCTCGACCAGCAACCCGCTCTTCGACGCCGCCTGCAACAGGTTCATGCTGATGTCGGGCGGATTATCGAAAAAGCCATTGCCGGGTGTACCCATTCTTGGGGCCTTGGGAAATACCGCAATCATGCCTTTACGGCTGCCGAGAGTGACCGCGAGGGATTGCGGCTGGCCGTTGCGACTGATGCCCAGTTGCACGGTGCGCCCGGCAGGCGTTTCGTGAATCAACCGGCGCAACTGTTCCGAACTTTCTACTTTCTGATTGTTGTAGGTAAGAATGATGTCGCCGACTTTCACGCCCGCCTTCGCGGCCGGCGCGTCGTGATCGACGTCGGTGACTTCGACACCGGAATCATCTTTCAGCTTCAGCGCGGCAACGCGATTCGGCGTGATGTCGCGCGGTCCGATGCCAAGATACGAATCCCCGCCCGTGAGCTCATCCCCAGCAGGGGCCGCGCTCGCCGGGACAGCACCAGTCACCATCACTGCTCCCGCGAGCAGGACAGAAAGAATCATCGATTTCATAACGTTCAAGTAACGCATGGTACCGCCTCCACTTACTTAGATCGGTGGAACTCGATCTGCCCAATCGTCGTCCGAACTTTTAGAACCGGGCCGCCGCCGTTCAGTGTACCCTCGGCGAACATCGACTTCGGTCCATAATTTCCACCCTCGGACGTAATCCTGATCTGCGGAAAGTCGCTCATAATCCCGGAACCGCGCGTCATGTCAGACGCTGCATGGACCGTAATCGGCAAACTGTCTGCCATATAAATAATCACATCGCCAGACGCCGTTCGCAGCGAGGAGTCGCTAAAGGTCTTGGGCGATCCGGCAAATTCTACCGAAATCGCTCCGACACCGGAATCGACTTGTGCGCCACTGCTCAACTTATGCAGTTCCACTGCGCCGCCGCCGGTCGAAGCCAGCACGCGCCCTCTCGAACTATTCAGACGGATACGCCCGCCACCGGTTTGCGCAAAAACGTCGCCGCCTATGTCGCCGATATCGATGCTGCCGCCGCCACTGACGGCGCGCAGGTCACCAACACAATGTTGGACCGCGACATTCCCCGCCAGCGTCTCGAGCGAGCACCAGCGCGCTGAGCCCAATGAGACCAAGCCTCCAGCGGTCCACAAAGTGGCTCTGCCGGCAATCGCCTGCGCCTGCACATTTCCCGCGCCACTGCGCAACTGCGCATCGCCACCTAAGCTGCCCGCGGTGATAAATCCACCGGACGTATGCGCCTTCACCGCTCCGGCAATCTGGTCGAGTTCGATGTTGCCCGCGGTTGTCTCGGCGTCGAGCTTGGCGCGAATTGCGCGCACCGTGATGCTGCCTTCGTGCGCATTCACTGCCACTGCATCCACGCTACGCGGTACCTGCACGAAGATGTCGGAGATCAGGTCGTTGAGATCTCTCCCACCCAGCCAGTCGCCCTGGATGAGGGTGGCATCCGCCTTGCGCGCGCTGAACACCCGGAACTGATCGAAGATCTTGCGGGCCGCTTCTTCCGTGCTTCGTACGCAGCGCTTTTTTACCGTGTAACTGATCTGCTCCTGGCCGCCGCCTTCGAGGTGGATGGCGCCCACCGACATCATCACCCGCAGGACATGCGAGAGCGGTGCGAAGCCACTGAACTCTTCAACCCACTGCGGCCCGTCGCGATAAACCTTTGGTTGCGATGTCTGTCCCCAGGAAGTTGCCGAGGCCACCACAATCAAAGCACAGACTGCAGCTGAGAATGTCAGCTTCTTCGCGCCTGGATTGGGTATGCACCACTCGGTCACTTCCATGGATCTTGCCATCATCGCTTTAATCAAGTTGAGGTGTCGCTTGTAACAGCCGCTTCGACTCGCTACGGATGAATTCGTTCGGATCTTCTTTTGCCAGCTGCTGCAATGCCGCGCGCACGCTGGTATCCGCCTTGATCGGCTCCAGCAGACGGATCGCGCCGGAGCGCACACCGGGGTTGCTGTCGTTCAGCAACGCTTCTAACACGGCATTACGTACTCGCACATCGTCTTTCACGTACGGTTCGAGTGCTTCGAGCGCCTTCAAACGCACGCCGGGATTGCTGTCGTAACGCAGCGAGTACGTGAGCGTTTCTCGGGCCGCGGGATCTTCACCCTTCTTCGCCAGAACGCCGATGGAATCAAGGCGCACGCCGGAGCTGTCGTTATTACGCGCTGCGTAAGCGAGCAGTTCCTGGATCTGCGGATCGGTAGCCGATCCCTGAACATGTTCCGGGAAAACACGATCGTAGTTGATGCTGACTTTATCGGAATTCGGCTGCACTTCGATCGAGCGCACCGAACCCATCGATGCCTGCGCCACGTTGTGCGCCTCAGGCACAATCCGCGAGGCCGCCGGACGCAAGCTGTACATCGTGCCCAGTCCACCACCGAAGCCCACAATAAAAATCGCGGCTGCCACTGCGGGTGCAACTCGCATACGGTGCAGCAGCGCCATGGGGTCGAGGACGAAACGGCGCCATCCATGCAATTGTTCGGCGTGTTCCAGTGCCTCCTGCAATTGCATGCGCGACGCCGTCAGCAGGTTCGGGGTCACTTCCGGTGCCGGCAACTCCGACATCATCTCGTGGAACGACTTTACGGTCTCGAGCTCGGTCGCGCAGTGGGCGCAGCGCATCAGGTGCTGCTCCACTTCGTGCCGGGCGTCGTCGCCGAGTTCGTTGTACAGGTACAGGGTCAGGTTCGGTTGTACCCAATCGCAGTTCATAGCTACTTCCTATTCATATCGGCCAGGGCCGCTCGAAGTTTTTGCGTGCCCCGGAAGAGCGTATTTTTGGCCGTCTCTTCCGTCGTGTTCAGGATCTCGCCGATCGTCCTCAGCTTCAGACCCTGGTAGTGCTTCATTTCAAAAACCATGCGTTCGCGCGGCGTCAGTTTCTCCAGCGCTTTGCCGATGCGTTGCCCCAACTCGCGACGCATCAAGTCGCGTTCCGGGCTCGCTCCTGAGCGGTCGTCCGCCACCTGGTCGAGCAGGTTGTACTCTTCGCCGCGATTGTCGGTCACCACCGGCGCATCTTCTTTGCGCACCTGCCGCTTGCGCAGCAGGTCGAGACACAAGTTGGTCACGATGCGATAGATCCAGGTGTAGAACGAACACTCGAAGCGGAAGTTCCCGATGTTTCGGTACGCCTTAAGGAAGGCGTCCTGGTAAATATCCTGGGCATCCGACTCGGAACGCGTAAGGTGCAGCGCGAGGCGCAACACCGCCGTATCGTACTGACGCACCAAGGTTTCAAACGCAGCGTGATCGCCGCGCTGGGCAGCACGTATCAATTCGGCATCGTTCATTCGGCTCGTGGTCTGCCCGACCATGTTCCCCGTCGCTGAGGACTTTACAGAACCGCCCTGTCCCGGCCTACCGCTTGTCACGGTCGCGCCGGGAATGCCCGTCAGCGATCTGACAATTGCTTCGCTCGCCATCCCGTGCACCCGCCTGCGTGACGCTTGGTTAACTTGCGCCTTTCAATGCATTTGGACGACGACAGAGCACTTCCGTGAGCATCGATTATAGAGGTCTCGAAGCCGCCAGCTCGCGACCAGACGGAATTTGCACCAATTTCGAAGCAAAGTCTCCGAATTGTGACTGGTGAAATCCATTTCTACCGCAAGAAATAGAAAAGGCAGGCCCGCAGGCCTACCTCTCTAACTGACAGCCAACCTCTACCGCTGCGGAAGCTTCTCCGGTTGGGCGGGTGGCGGAGTCTGGGCTGCTGGATTGGCGGGGGCCGACGGATTCGCCGGCGCCGCGCTCGTTCCCGGCGTCTCAGGTGCTACTGGCGCAGCGTGTGCGGCCGGCTTTTCCTTCTCCGCGATCTTCACCAACTCCACCTCGAACACCAGTGTGGAATTCGGCGGCATCCCCGGACGTCCCTGGTCGCCGTACGCCAACGCAGGCGGAATGACGAGTTGCCACTTCGAACCTGCGGGCATCAACTGGAGCGCTTCGGTCCAGCCCTTGATCACACCGGTCACCGGGAAGGTCGCCGGCTCGCCGCGCTTGTAGGAGCTGTCGAATTCCTGGCCGTCGACGAACGTGCCCTTGTAATTGCAAACGACCGAATCGCTGGCCGTCGGCTTCGGACCGGTGCCCTCTTTCAAGATCTTGTACTGCAAACCGCTCGGCAACGTCTTCACGCCTTCTTTGGTCTTGTTCTCGACCAGGTAGGCATCGCCCTTCTGCTTGTTCTTCAGCGCGGCTTCTTCGCGCGCCTGTTTCTGGAAGTCCATGAGCGCGGCGCGCATTTCGTCATCGGAGAGTTGCGGCTTCTTGCCAGCCGCCGCATCTTTCAACGCGCGATAGAGGACTGCCGAATCGATATCGAGTCCGTCGTCGTGCAACTTGCGGCCAATGCTGGTGCCGATCGCATAGCTCGCCTTGGCTTTCGGCGTGGTCAACACGAGCGGGGCTGCCGCTGTCGTTGACTTCGCACCCGTCGTCGTTTTGTGCGTCGTCGTGGTGCTGGTGGTTTTCTTAGCCGGAGCAGCCGGGGTGGAAGGTGTCGCCGGAGTCTGCTGCGCCATGACGTTTCCGGCCAGTATCATCCCAGCCGCCAGTAGTAGTGCCGTCGATGTGAAGGATTTCTGCATGCGTTCATTGTCCCATCTGACCAATTCGCTTGGCGAATGGTCGTGCTGTAAAGACAAACGGACCGGCTTTGAGTCAGCCAGTCCGTCAGTCGAAATCAGATGTCCCGTCTCCGTTCGTACGGGGAGGAGGCGGGGATGCTTACACGACTCGTGAAGTGCGAGCGTCGAAGCAATGCTTATTGCGCGACTTCCGCTTCCTTCGCTACGTGCACCGGAACCTGTACCGTCACATCGCGATGCAGCTTCAAAGCGACCTTGAAATCTCCAGTCGTCTTGATCGGCTCGTTGAGCACGAGTTTACGACGGTCAACGGTAAAGCCCTTGCCTTCGAGTTCGTGTGCGATATCGGAGGTGGTCACCGAACCAAACAGCTGGTTGTTTTCGCCCGAACGGCGGGTGAATGTCACAGTCACGCCTTCGAACTGCTTCGCCAGTGCTTCGGCATCGGCCTTCTCGCTCGCGATGCGGCGGACCGCAGCGGCCTTCATCTGCGCGATCACCGTCTTGTTCGCGGCGGTCGCTTCGATGGCGAGCTTCTTGGGCAGCAGATAATTGCGGCCATAGCCTTCCGCCACCTTCACCACGTCGCCCTGGTGACCAAGCTTGTCTACATCCTGTTTCAGAATGACTTCCATTGTCGTAACTCCGTCAAAATTTTCTCGCGCAGCGCTCCTCAGGAGACACCGCGTCGTGCATCCGTAGCCCCCGAAGCGCTGTGTAAGCGCCCACGAGGAGGTTAACGAGCCGAAGCGAAGGGCAGCAGCGCGATGTTGCGTGCCTGCTTGATCGCATCGCTTAAGCGGCGCTGGTGCGGCGTGCAAACGCCGGTCAGGCGACGCGGAACGATCTTGCCGCTCTCGGCTACGAACTGCCCGAGCAGGCGCACGTCCTTGTAGTCGACGGCGTCGATCTTTTCGACGCAGAACTTGCAAACCTTCTTGCGGCGGAAGAATTTACGTCCGCCATCTCGTCCCGAGCCACCCGGCCGCGGTCCCCGATCGCCACGCGGTCCGCCTTCACGAGGCCCACCTTCACGGCGTTGCGGAGGTGCGCTAGGCGTCGACGCCGCAGGCGCCTCGCTCGTACCTTCAGTCTTTACGCTTTCATCTGCCATTTCGAATCTCCAATCTCTCTACTGCAAACTTGTTGATGCAAGAACTCAAAGCCGTCGACCCGAGGCACAGCTCGTACAACCACCACACCCTCTCTTGTCATTGCGAGGAGCGCAGCGACGTGGCAACCTGCTGGGCACCGAAGCGAACCACTAGACTGCTGGCGCCGGCTCCGCACCCGCTGCTTCCACCGGGGCAGCCGCTTCCGCAGCCGCCGCAGCTTCCGCCGCGCGCGTACCCTTGCCGCGCACATGCTTATCGCGGATCGCCTTCACCTTGCCGAGGCGCTTTTGTTCGAGGTCCACGCGCACGGTGATGAACTTGATCACCTGCTCCGTCACGCGCAGGCGACGCTCGACTTCTTTGATCAGCGCGCCTTCGCCCTCGAGCGTGATCAGGATGTACATCCCGTCATTGAAGTTGCGAACTTCATACGCCAAGCGGCGCTTGCCCATCTTGTCGATGGATTTAATCGTTCCGCCCGCCGTGCCAATCTGCGACTCCAGGGTGGAGACCAGCTTGTCCTGATCCTCTTCGGTCAAGTCGGGCCGAACGATGAACATCACTTCGTAAGTACGCTGCATTCTTTTTCTCCAATCTCTTCTCTACTGCCTGTCATCGCTACATCTCTGCTTCGCATCCGCGATGATGCTCGAACTTATTTCGCAGCCCCTGCGCTTCCCTCGTCTTCCGCCGCCTTCTCTGGCTTACGGTTGAACCGGTTCATCGCGGGCGCCGGACCTTCACCGAGGATGATCTTCACGGCGTCTGCCGCCTCATCCAATGCCTGGTCCACCACCGGCAACTGCGACTTCTTCAACTGCGAAAGAACGTAACTGGCGCCGTCGTTCAACTTGAACTCAGGCGCGATCCCAATCCGGATCCTTAAAAACTCTTGCGTACCCAGGGCGCCGATAATGCTCTGCACCCCGTTGTGGCCGCCGGCACTGCCACGCTCACGGACCCGTATGCTTCCATACGGCAAATCGAGATCGTCGTAGATCACGATCATGTCTTTCTGCGCGTCGATCTCGAGCTCACTCACCAGCTCGCGTACCGAACTGCCGCTCAGGTTCATGTAGGTCTCCGGCTTCGCCAGTACGACTTCCACGTCCCCAATTCGACCGCGCCCCGTAAGCGCCTTGCAATTCCGGTTGGCCACCCGCATTCCGTATCTCTCGGCGATGCGGTCGACCGCCAGGAACCCCAGGTTATGCGGCGTGAACTGATATTCCATGCCCGGATTGCCGAGCCCAACAATCAGTTTCACCGTCGTTCACCTGTAACCAATGTAGGGAGACCAGCCTCCCAATTTCTTGTCATCCTGAGCGAAGAGAACAATCCGCGTTCGCAGTCGAAGGATCTTGCGTTCCCTCGACTGCCCCGCGAATGAATTACTTCTTTTTCTCGCTCTTTTCGCCCTTGGCCGGAGCCTCGGCGGCTTCCGCACCTTCGGTTTCGCCCTTGCCCTTCTTGATAACCTCGGGCTCGGTCGGAGTTGCGCCAACTTCGGCGGCCACCGCGTCCGGGGTTGCGACGACTTCTTCCTTCACGTGGGTGATGTGCGCAACCATCTGGTCTTCGTCGGTCAGGAACTTCAGCTTGTCGCCGTGCGCCAAATCCGACACGCGGATGTTCTGTCCGAAGGTCAGTCCGCTGACATCGACGGTGATCGCCGTCGGAATATCCGCTGGCAAGCACTCGATTTCGACTTCGCGAACCAGCTGTTCGAGAATTCCGCCCTCGGTCTTCACGCCTTCCGGAGCGCCCTTAAGCACCACCGGTACGCTGACGCGCAGCACTTTGTCCATGGCGATGCGCTTCATATCGACGTGCAGCAAGTGGCCCTTGATGGGCTCATACTGCCAGTCAACGATCATCACCTTCTCGGCGCTGCCGCTCACCGACAAATCGAAAATCGTGTTGTGTCCGGATTCGGAGCGAAGGATCTTCGAAACCGCCTTCGGATCGACGGACACGGGAACCGGGTCTTTGCCTGCGCCGTACACTGCCGCTGGAACCATCCCGGTTTTGCGAACGCGTTTGGCATCGTTCTTGCCGCCGGCCTTCCGCGCCTGAGCTTCTACTGTCTTTTCTGCAATTGCCATAATCTCGTTCCTTTACAAAAACAGTTTGCTGACGGAAGTCTCTTCGTGAATCGACTGGATCGCGCGAGCGATCAAACCGGCGATCGAGAGCACCTTGATCTTGGGCTCGTTCTTTCCGGCTTCCGTCAGGGGAATCGTGTTTGTGACTACTAACTCCGTGAGTGCCGACTTCGAGATGCGCGAGATCGCTTCTCCCGAAAGTACGGCGTGCGAGGCGCAGGCATAGACTTTCGCCGCTCCCGCATCGACCAACGCTTGCGCGGTTTTCACCAGCGTCCCGGCGGTGTCGATAATGTCGTCGAGGATCAAGCACGAGCGGCCTTCCACATCGCCGATCACGTTCATCACCTCGGTTACGTTCATTTCCGTGCGCCGTTTATCGACGATGGCCAGCGCGGCTTCCATCTTCTTGGCGAAGAACCGGGCGCGTTCCACGCCGCCCGCGTCGGGTGAAACCACCGTCAACTGCGGCAGTTCCATCTTCTTGAAGTAATCCACCAGCACCGGCGACCCGAACAGATGATCGACCGGGATGTTGAAGAACCCCTGGATCTGCGGCGCATGTAGATCCACGACCAGTGCGCGATCCGCACCCGCGGTGGTTAACAGATCGGCCACCAGTTTCGCACTCACCGGAACGCGCGGCTTGTCTTTCCGGTCCTGTCGCGCATAACCGAAATACGGGATCACCGTGGTGATCCGCCGTGCCGAGGCGCGCTTTAACGCATCGATCATCAGCAGCAACTGCATCAGGTGATGGTCCACCGGATGGCAGGTCGGCTGGACGAGAAAGATATCGCCGCCACGAACGTTTTCGAGGATCTGGACATAGATCTCACCATCGGAAAACTTGGTGAGCTTGGTCTGTCCTAACGGAATGCCGAGGAAAGCGCAGATCTCCTGCGCCAACGGCTCATTCGCCGCTCCGGAAAAGATCTTGAACTTCGGGTCCGGCGTGCGCGTTGGCTTGCGCTCCTGGCTCTTCGGGTCCGTGTTCGGATTCACCTTGCGTTCTCCGGTGATGATCGATCCGACTTCCGTTGCACTTACGTTGTGAGGCTGCACTGCGCTTGGTTTGGCTGCGGTGTCCATGTCTCTCCTCATCGTCGAAAGGTGTTGTGGTTACAACCAGTCCAGTTTCTGACCGGTCACTTGTTCGCGCTACAACGCTATAGGTGCCCCACCCTTGTCGCGCAACGACAGGCTGGGACTTCAAAACTCTGGCTGGGCGACTAGGATTCGAACCTAGACAAAGTGCTCCAAAGGCACTTGACCTACCATTAGTCGATCGCCCAAAAAACTTAAGCGAACATCCCGCGCCAATACTCGTCGCGAGGCAAAGTTCGCGTCGCTATCGCTCGCATCCCCGAGGCGTTCAATCGCTCTGCCGCCTGTTCGGCTTCCGCCGTCGTACGGAACAATCCGTACAACGTCGAACCGGAACCGGACAACGAAGCGTACGCCGCGCCTTCGCGCTCGAGCGCACACTTGACCTCACGAAGTGCGGGAATTTCTGGAAAGACAACGCGTTCGAAGTCGTTCGAAATCCCGGTTCGGACAAGGTCGAGCAGCAGCGTCTCGGCCCGGTCCCCGCCAAATGCGGGAACACCGGATGCAGGGTTTAAATCCTGCGGGGAATACTTAACGCCCAGCCACGCATACACCGCGTCACTGAACTCATTCATTGTAGCGGAGCCTAGGGGGGCGGTCAACGCATCCCAGTCGGCAAAGGCCTTAGGGGTTGAAACGCCGACTTCGGGAATGACGATCACCAGCGGCAAAGATGGTAGATCCGGCAGAGGCCAGACCTCTTCTCCGCGGCCGGTTCCCACTACCAAACCGCCATACAAAAACAGGTTTAAATCGGAGCCGATGGTGGCGGCGATCTTTGCACGAGCTTGCGCAGCGAGCGATTTATTGACTGCCTTTTCCAGCGCGAAAATCGTCGCCACTGCATTGCCGGAAGCCGCGCCTAGTCCGCCTTGTACAGGAAGTTTTTTCTCGATGGAAATCGTGACTTTCGACTGAATCTGTAGGCTTTGGAGGACCTTCTCGGCGGCCCGGTAGCAGGTGTTCGTCGAGTCGCGGGGCACGCGGGGATCGTCGCAAATGATCTCAATCCCGCTGCCCTCGGTGACCTCGATCCGCAATGGTTCGCTGAGCGCGATCGTGGTGTACATGGTGCGCAGATCGTGAAAGCCGTCGGCGCGCCGTGGCCCGATCTTCAGCCCGAGATTGATCTTCGCGTACGAATGCACCGAAATCAGCATGGAATTTTCCATTCTAAATGGCGACTCAAAACAGCCTTTTTTCGCATAAAACCGATCAAAAACACGTTTTTCGTCGCTATGTTTTCGATTTCCTTGATTTGAACACGTTCAAATCCATGTTAGACTCCCGTCTGCGAGGTTTTGAACATGTTCAAAGAGCTACGCAATGAGATTCAGAGACCCCTCGAGGCGGGCCCTTATGCGGCGTGGACTGGCGCGCTCTTCGTGATGCAGTTCACGTTCGCTCATACTCTCTTGGAGGCCACTTACCGTCGCCCATGGGGCAGATGGAGCGGTTACAACTGGCATCCTCATTTATCCACTCCGGCGACGTGGGCACCCCCATTGGGGCTATTCTGCCTGCTCGTCAGTGCCGTCATGTTTCTCGGCCTCGGCGGCCTGCTCTCAATTCGCCGCTTGCGGGCGATTGTCCGCTCGCCTTGGTGGGCCTTGCTGTTCTGCTTGCCGATGTTCAATATCTTGTTTTTCGTGGTGCTGATCGCGTTGCGCGATCGATCCGTCCCTCGCGGCGATGACCTGACGCATTCCGGGCTGCGGGAGCCTTCACGCATGCGATCTATCGGTATGGCGACGCTTCTGGTTGTGCCGCCCGCAGTGCTGTTGATCTGGAAGACCACCGCCATCAACGCGAGCTATGGCGGGGCGCTCTTCCTCGGAGTTCCGTTCGCGCTCGGCTTTGCCTCGGTGATGATCTACAACTGGCGCGAGGTGCACGGCTTTGCGGAGTCCGTCGGGGTGGCCTGTCTTTCGGTGTTCTGCGTCGGCTGTTCGTTGCTCGTGCTCGGCATGGAAGGCCTGATCTGTCTCTTCATGGCCTTGCTGATCGCTCTGCCCTTCGCGTTTCTCGGCGGCTGCCTTGCCTACCTGGTCATCGGCATGCGCGATACCCGGAACGCGATCGCGGGAGCGTTGCTGCTTCTGCCGATCCTTGCTCCGCAGGAGATGAAGCTGCATCACGGGCCAGAACACTTCCAGGTGCGGAGTTCAATCGAGATCGCTGCACCTCCCGAGCGCGTGTGGGAACACGTCATCGCATTCTCGGAGATCACCGAGAAGCCCGATAGTCCAATCCTGCGCTCCGGGATCGCGTACCCGATTCACGCAACCATCAACGGCCGCGGCGTGGGTGCGGTACGTGAATGCGTCTTCACCACTGGAGCTTTCGAAGAGCCGATCGACATTTGGGACGCGCCGAACCGTCTGCATTTCACCGTGGCGAAACAACCGCCGGTGATGCACGAAATGAGCTGGATCCCGAATTTACAGCCACAACACATCACGCGCGAATACCTGCGCTCGCGGCAGGGACAATTCGTACTCATCCGACTGCCGAACGGACACACGCTGCTGGAAGGAACGACCTGGTATGAGCTGCAGTATTGGCCGTCGTCCTACTGGCACCTGTGGTCGGATGCGATCATTCATCGCATTCACATGCGGGTACTGGAACACATCAAGACGGAAGTGGAGCGAGTCTCGTAGCCACGTCCGGGCGGCTAGCCGACGCGACCCGTCCGATGTATGATCCCTGCCTTCTGATCAAGGAGGTCATCATGGCCGTTACCGATCCACTCCTCGCGCCGATGAAAGGCGCAGAACACCGAGAAGTCGGCGGGGTGCAGATGGACACGACTGCCGCCGGGAACTGCCGCGTGAAACGCGTGGTCTATCCTGTCGGCTTTCGCTGGTCGAAGAACATGAAGCCGCAAGTCGGCACGGATCTGTGCATGCACGCCCACGTTGGGTTCCTCGCCCGCGGCGAGATTCACATGGAATTTGCCGACGGTTGCGTGTTGGAGTTCAAAGCGCCACAGGTGATCGCGATCGAACCCGGCCACGATGGATGGGTGGTCGGCAACGAAGCGGCGGTGTTGATCGAATTCGATTTCGGCAACGAAACGGTGAAGAGCCTGGGGATGCCGGAGAAACATTCCCACTAAGAATGCATTGTGCTCTTCTGCGCGCGCCACGCGCTGCAAGAGATAGACCAAGCGGAGGACGCTCAATGTCCAAGTTTCTCTTTACCATGCTCCCGGCCAATGACCTCGGCTTGCCGACGCGTCTTGTGCCCATCGCGCGGGTGCTCGCCGATCGCGGCCACGAAGTTGCGGTGTTCAACCCCGCGCCGGTGCCCGCAAAACTGATCGAGGATGCAGGGTTGAAAAACCTCCCCATGCCCTCGCGTCCGATGCCAACTTCCCCGGACGATCTCGCGCAGGCCAGCTCGGCCTGGGACGTGGAGCAGATGTTTGGAGCATTGTTTGCCAATGAGGAATTTGTGCGTGCGGCTACAGCAGCCAACGTGGACGTCGCGCGTGATTTCCAACCCGATGTCGTGGTCGACTCGTTTGGTCTCTTCTCGTGCCTTGCCGCAAGAATTCTCGGCGTGCCGCTCGCCAGCGTGCTGCAAGGAAACTTTCATCCAGCAAGCGATGGGTTCCTGTGGTGGAAGGGCGAGCGTCCGGCGGGCCTTGTAAGCGCAGCCCCAATGATCAACAAGGTGGCAGCGGAAAACGGTGTCGCACCGGTAGCGCGCTGCGTGGATCTACTGGCCGGGGATCTTTCCCTCATCGTCGGTACGCCGGAAACGGATCCGCTGCCGGCGAGCGCAAGTGTCGATTACATCGGGCCGATCATCTGGCAGCGCGGCAATGCGACGTTGCCCGACTGGGTGCATGCCCTCGGTTGCGAGCAGCCCGTGATCTGGGTTTACTCCGGCAATCCGCGGTACGCCAACACTCCGACGCCGATCGACTCGATCGTAGTGATTCGTGCGGCGATAGAGGCTCTTAAGGATGCGCCAGTGCAAGTCTTGCTGACGACCGGTCATCAGGCCGTCCCAGAAGAATTTGGCACGCTGCCGTCCAACTTTCATCACGCCGCCTATCTGCCGGGCCTTGCCATGGCCGAGCACTGCGCCCTGATGGTGCACCACGGCGGCCACAGCTCGGTCATGACCGGATTGTCTGCCGGAACGCCAGCTGTGATTATCCCAACCATCACCGAGCGGGAGAGCAATGCCCGTCGTCTTGCGGCATTAGGTGCGGGCGAAATCGTGTTGCCGGTTGAGGGTGCCGATGGAGAAAAGCACATTGACGTGGCCGAGTTCAGCGCAAAGGTGAAACGTGTGCTGGACGATCCCAGATATCGCAAGTCCGCTCGGAGGGTCGCCGAATCAATGCGCAAGTACGGCGGCGCTGAGGAAGCCGCCGACCGAATCGAACGGTTTGCAGCGAGCCAGACGGAAAGCAGGAACATCCGCACCTCAACGGGTGCGTAATTAACTAGTGAGCGCTTGGCCGGGCGTAGCTTTCTACTCGCCCTTCCCCATTTTCACTTCCACCCGCTTGAAACCTGCCGGCACTTCGAATTTCGAAACATCCACCGGGCCGCGCGAAAAACTCGTCATCTCGGTTTTCGATTCCATCAGCACCACCGACTGGGGTGGTGGCTGGTTGGCCGCGGTCTGGTCCGGGGGCGGCGTATCGTCCTTCTTTTTGTGCCCGAAGCCGCCAAAGCCGCCGAGTTTGCTCGAGATCGACGACGCGACACTGTCTTTCGCGACCTGGCCGGCGCTCGGCATCTGTGGAGAGTTCGATTCCGGCAGCGGCGCTTCCGAGGCTGCCGGCAATGGCTGTCCGTTCGCCGACGTGCCCATGCGCATGATCTGGAGAACGGGCGTGCCCTTCAGCTTCGACATCTCTTTCACCATCTCGGCCATACCCTCGCCGGAGCCCGGTTGCAGAGAGGCCAAGGTTGCCGAACTCACTGCGCCATTGAACACCGCACCCATTTTCAGTGCGTAGCGCCGTTCGAAGTCGCGGATCTCGTCGTAGCCGGGCACTTCGGGCACCATCCACATGTCGTTGGTGATCGCCATGTTCCCGGTATCGCCGGTCTTCTTGTCCTGCGCTTCCATGGTCATCGTCAGGATCGACTCGGCCGCGCTGAGGCCCGCCACGTCTTTCTTATTCGTGGTGTTGCGCACGTTTACCTTGAAGCTCAATTTCGTATTTGAGTCCGCTGGAGGTTGTTGCGGAGGCGGCTCCTTTTGCGCTTTGCTCTGTTGCTCGCGAGCCTTGCGTGCAGCGTCTTCCATTTGCTGTCTCATCTGCGCGAAGGTCATTACCGTATACGTCTTGTGCTGCATATCGATGTGCGTCACTGTCTCTTTATCGAGATCGACGATCTCGGTGGACAGGTTGTTGATACGCACCATGCGGTTGCCCTTCACGACCACCGTGGTGCTCACCGGCTCATTCGCCTGGCGTGCCTGCTTGCTGAAGGTTCCGGCCATTTTCATCATTCCGACGACGGAACCGCCGGTGATGGATGTGGTTTCGGTGTATTGAAACTCTGCAAACGACGGGATGGAAACACAAACAACCAGCAGACCAGTAACAACACGAGGAATTTTCAACGGGACCTCCCGGGAACGTGCAATCAGGTTGTGAAAGGCAGGGCCGAACTGCGGAATTCAAGAAACTGCAGAGGGAGGCAAGTCTAGCACAAAGGTATGGCTTGATCCTTGACGGATCGCGACGGGTTTTGCACACGGTTCTGGTGAGAAATCGGGGGATTCGCTACATTCGCCAAGTGAGTCCGGCGGGAAACAAGTCCATCGGCTTGGAGACCTTCTTCACATCCTCAACCACCTGCGAATCCGGTGCGGTGATCCACATTTCGAAGTGCGGCCCCTCGGGAAACAGACGATGGATCATGGCTTCGGCATAGGCCGCGATGCTGGCTTCCTGTGCCTTATCGGCTACCAGTACGAGGATCGGGTCCGCGTTTTCAGGGCGGTTGGGCTGGTCGTTGGTCTCACACAGGTATGCTTCGGTAAGCGCCGACAATTTGCCGAGCGATGCGCCCATGCGCGCGATCTGGTCAGCGGGCACGTCGCCCGAGAACGCACAGAGGTAGAGCGGGGTTTCCTGATCGTGATTCTGTAACCGTACTGGCCTTGGCATTAATGTCATGCCGCTCTCCCTTTCGAACTTTTCGCCGGACACAATCCCGGTGCCTTCGCCAAACCAAAAATGCCTAGAACAGACTATCCTGCTTTTTCGGCGGCTTCAATTTGAAGTATTCATACGCCAAATGAGTTGCCACCCTGCCGCGCGGAGTACGGTCGAGAAACCCCAACTGGATGAGGAACGGTTCATAAATCTCCTCGATCGCGTCGGTCTCCTCTGCAAGAGATGCGGCCAGCGTATTTAAGCCTACCGGCCCACCCTGATATTTTTCGATAATCGTCAGCATCAACCGGCGATCGACCTCATCGAACCCATGCTGATCGACTTCCAGCATCGTCAAAGCCGCTTGGGCCGTGGGCCGATCGATCTTCCCCGCTCCCCGTACCTGCGCATAATCCCGTACCCGGCGCAGCAAGCGGTTGGCGATACGCGGTGTGCCGCGACAGCGGGTGGCGATCTCGGAGGCCCCCGACTCATCGATCTCAACGTTCAAGATTTCCGCCGAGCGCTTGAGGATGACTTTCAAATCTTCTGGGGTATAAAACTCCAGCCGCAGCACGATGCCGAAACGGGAGCGTAGCGGTGCCGAAAGTAACCCGGCGCGCGTAGTCGCGGCCACCAGCGTGAACGGTGCCACATCAATGGTATGCGTACGGGCCGACGGCCCCTGCCCGATGATGATGTCGAGCTTGTAATCTTCCACCGCCGAATAGAGCAACTCTTCCAGCGCCGGTTGCAGGCGGTGCACTTCGTCGATGAACAGCACCTGCTTATCGCGAACGTTCGTCAGGATCGCGGTGAGGTCGCCCTTGATTTGCAGCGTAGGTCCCGAGGTCTGCTGGAATTGTGCCTGCATCTCGTTGGCGATTATGTTGGCCAGCGTCGTTTTGCCCAGACCCGGAGGTCCGTAGAGCAGCACGTGGTCGAGAGCTTCGCCGCGCGAACGGGCGGCTTCGATTGCGACCGAGAGATTTTCTTTGAGCTTTGACTGGCCGATAAATTCCCGCAGCCACTGCGGACGCAGCTTGAGCTCGAACGAGGAATCGTCCTCGACCGGGATCGCGGAAACGATGCGCTCCCGCTGGTCGGATTTTTCGCTGCTGGGCACTGAACGCGATACTAACGAGAAAGCTGCTCCGAGGCAATCCGCGCAAAAGGCCATAGGACGAACGAGGGTAACCGCCCGTTCGTTTGGGGTCCAAACCCTTGGGCGGCCGGCTGCATCTTGTTTGCTAGACAAACTCTCGGGAGGAATTCGGCTTATGAAGCTGACAGAGTTGTTTATCGCCGATCTCGAACGCGAAGTGGAAGGTACACGGAAAGTCTTACAGCGCGTCCCGATGGGACACTGGGAATTCAAACCTCACGATAAATCGATGGAACTCGACTATCTCGTCTTCATGGTGGCAACCATTGTGGAGTGGGTGGACTTCATCGTGAACCGCGATGAACTCGACATCGCGCCCAGCGGGAAATCGCGCCCGCGTCCGACGATCGAATCGCAGGAACAACTGCTCAAGATGCATGCCGATGCAATGCAGAAGGCGATCACTGCCCTCCGCGGCACCACCGACGAGCACTTGATGACCAACTGGAAATTATTAGCGCGTGGCAAGGTGATGCAGGAGATGCCGCGGCACATGTTTATCCGCGACACAGTCATCAATCACCTGGCGCACCATCGCGGACAGTTGACGGTTTATCTGCGGCTGCTCTCGGCATCGGTGCCGGCGATTTATGGGCCGTCGGCCGACGAAGGCAAGGAAGTTTTCGCCTAGATTTCTTTCGCCGCATGAAAAGCAGATTGCCGCGTCGCTTCGCTCCTCGCAATGACAACAAGAGAGAGCATGGTGGGGCGAAGATCTGCTTACAAACCTGCTAAGGCCTCGCGTGCGGCCGCGACGGTTTCGTTGATGTCGTCTTCCGTATGCGCAGCGCTCAGAAACGCAGCTTCGAATTGTGCAGGCGGCAGCCAGACGCCGGCGTCGAGCATGCCGGCATGGAATCGACCGAACTTCTTCGTGTCGCAAGTCGCAGCCGTGTTCCAGTCGGTGACCTCCTTATCGGTGAAGAACCAGGTGAACATCGAGCCCTCGCGATTCGCGGTCATAGCGACACCCGCCTCGTGAGCGGCATCGAGGATGCGGTTCACGAGGTCGCTGCTGAGGCGATCGAGGCGAGGATAGATCTCAGCCTGGTTATCGCGCAAGTGGCAGAGCATCGCGAGGCCGGCGGCCATCGCCAGCGGATTTCCCGAAAGCGTTCCCGCCTGGTACACCGGTCCGAGCGGCGCGATCTTGTTCATGATGTCGGCTCGGCCGCCATACGCTGCGACGGGCAGACCGCCGCCGATAATCTTGCCTAGCGTTACCAGATCGGGCTTCAGTCCGTAGAGTTCCTGCGCGCCACCGTATGCGACGCGGAAGCCGGTCATCACTTCGTCGACAATCAGCACCGCCCCATCGCGGGTGGCGATTTCCTGCAATGCCTTGAGATAGCCGGGCGCCGGCGGTACACAGCCCATGTTGCCGACGATCGGTTCGACAATCACGCAGGCAATCTGGCCTTTGAATTTCTTGAAGGCCTCTTCGACAGCAGCCACATTGTTGTACGGCAACGCCAGCGTGAGTTGCGCGAGTTCATCGGGAACGCCCGCCGAGCCAGGAATGCCGAGTGTCGCCACGCCGGATCCGGCTTTCACCAGCAGCGAATCGCTGTGGCCGTGATAGCAGCCTTCGAACTTCACGATGTATTTGCGATTCGTAAAGCCACGCGCTAGCCGAATAGCCGACATGGTGGCTTCGGTCCCCGAACTCACGAAGCGCAGCTTCTCGATCGCCGGCATCGCCTGGATGACCGCTTCTGCCAGATCGGCCTCCGAGGGCGTCGACGCGCCGAAACTCGTACCGTGCTGTGCGGCTTTGGCGATAGCTTCCAGCACTGGCGCGAACGCATGGCCGAGAATCAGCGGCCCCCACGATCCCACGTAGTCGATGTAAACGTTGCCGTCCGCGTCGTGCACACGCGGTCCTTCGCCGCGCACCAGGATTGGCGGCTCGCTGCCCACGGCGCGAAATGCGCGGACGGGCGAGTTCACGCCGCCGGGGATAAGAGCTTCGGCACGCTTCTGGAGTTCGCGGGAACGATCGAGTTTGCGTGACATGATGGAACCTCGGGAAAAGTTGACCTGAACTTCAAATATCTTACAAGCCGACGCACGACGCGGTTTGTGAGGATCGTCACAGGCATCCCACACCGCGTAGGATCGAAACAGGAGACAACGATGTCGACGGAATTTCGCCAACTCGGAACGAATGGCCCAAAGGTATTTCCCATCGCCCTGGGCTGCATGGGTATGTCGGGAATGTACGGGCAAGCCGTCGATGCCGAGAGTATCGCCACCATTCATGCCGCGATCGACGCGGGCGTGAACCTGCTCGATACCGGCGACTTTTACGGCATGGGTCACAATGAGATGCTGATCGGCCGCGNNCCGCGGACCGGATGGTTCCTGGATCGGCTTCGACACGCGTCCCATCGCGACCAAGAATTTTCTCGCGCACACTCTTACACGACTCGGCGTGGACCACATCGACACCTATCGTCCGGCGCGGCTTGATCCCAAGGTGCCCATCGAGGAAACCGCAGGTGGCATCACCAAGCTCATCGAGGCAGGGTATGTGCGGTATCTCGGATTGTCGGAGATGAGTGCTGATACCGTCCGAAAGGCACATGCGGTGCATCCGGTAAGCGATTTGCAAATCGAATATGCGGTCATCACCCGCAACGCGGAGGAGAAAATCTGTCCCGCGCTCAAGGAACTGGGCATCGGAGTGACGGCTTACGGAGTGCTCTCGCGCGGCTTGCTGAGCGGATCGACACCACAGGGCAAGAACGACATCCGCAATCACTTCCCACGCTTTGCCGAAAATAATCTCGCGCAAAACCAATCGGTAATCGATGCCCTGCAGCAGATCGCGAGGGAGAAATCCGTCACTCCGGTGCAGTTGGCCATCGCCTGGGTGCTGGCCAAAGATAAGTCGATCGTGCCGGTGATCGGCGCCCGCACGCGCAAACAGCTGTCGGAGGCGCTGGCGGCGCTCGAAGTAAAGCTCTCTTCCGAAGACATGGCGCGCATCGAGAGCGCGGTACCGCAAGTCGCCGGCACCCGTTACGACGAGCGCCAAATGAAGGTCCTCGACAGCGAACGCTAGGCATTTACGAGAAATTTATCGAGGTTCCTCTACAATCGACGTTTTGCATTGGCAAGGAACCCCTGTCAGGATGCGCGCAACTTCTCTGAAATTGTGTTGGGCTGTGGTGTGGCTGGCCTTCGTGGCTTGCGGCGCGCAACTCTGCTTCGGCCAAGCCGAGCAGCCGGAAGAGGAAGGAACCCCAGCCATGTTTCACCACTCCGACGACACGCCGTGGTGGGTTTCCGCGCAAGCCAACTTCATCTTCCAAGCTCACGGTTCGTTTCCCGCTGCCTACTCCGGCGTCAATAGCCTGCACAATTACAGCGAGACGGCCGTCTCCCGCGTTGTCACTCTCTACCTCGGCTACGAACTGAACAAGAGCACCGAGATCATCGTGGCCCCCGAAGAAGCCGGAGGCCATGGCATCAGTGAAGCCCTCGGCCTCGCGGGCGCGACCAATCTCGATGTCGTGCGCAATCCCTCGCTCAGCAAAGCGCCGTACATCGGCCGCGCCGTGCTTAGCCATACCTTTGCCTTCAGCAGTGAAATGGTGAAGGTCGCGCGTACGCCGATCTCATTGCAGACTGAAAAGCCGGTGCGTCGTCTCGAAGTGCATGTCGGCAAATTCACCATGCCCGATTACTTCGACCAGAACGCGGTCGGTGGCGACAGCCATCTCCAGTTCATGAATTGGACCATCGACAACAACGGCGCCTGGGACTACGCCGCAGACACCCGTGGCTACACCGCCGGAGTCGTACTGGAATACCAGGATCGCAACTGGGCCGCGCGCTTCGGCGAAGCCATGATGCCCAAGGTCGCCAACGGTCCCCACCTCGACGCCGACATCCTGCGGGCGCACGCGGAAAATTACGAACTCGAATTGCGCCCGACGTTGACGAAGCTTGGCGCGACCACGATCCGCCTTCTTTCTTACTTGAACCACGCCAACATGGGAGATTACCGCGTCGCGGCAGCTGAATATCTCGCAGGCCTGATGACAGTTCCAGACGTGACGCAAACCCGCCTGCAAGGCACCGCGAAGTACGGGTTCGGCGCGAACCTCGAGCAGGATTTCGCGCACGGTGTCCGCAGTTACGCGCGCTGGGGCTGGAACGAGCCCTACAAAGAGCTCTTCGCCTACACCGAGGTCAACGAAACCTTCACCGGCGGCGCCGATATTCAAGGGACCCCGTGGCACCGCAAGATCGACCGTTTTGGCGCGGCGTTTGTGAGCAACGGAATCTCCCGGGATCATCAGCACTATCTCGCACTCGGCGGCACCGGCTTCCTGCTCGGCGACGGCGCGCTGACTTACGGCCGTGAAAATATCGTCGAGCTGTATTACACCGCGCATGTGTGGCGCGGTCTGTATTTCAGCGGCGACGTGCAGCACATCGTGAACCCCGGCTACAACCATGCCCGCGGGCCAGTGACCGTACCTGGATTGCGTATTCATTTGGAGCTGTAGAGCCGCAGGGCTGAAGCCCTCCCAGGTTTAGGCCTTTTTGGCACGGCTGAAGCCTTGCCCTGATACAAAGCGACCGTGTATTGGCACTGCTGGAGCGGTACTCGGATACAAGGCGGCCAGCGACTTGCCAGACTGAAGCCGCGCTTGATACAAGGCGACCATGAAACCGGCAAAATCCGCTGTTAGAATAAGAGTGGAATGATCCTGCCGTTTGTTCGCGAACTCTTCGCGGACGTAGAGAAGTCTCCCGAATTTCAGCGTGCAGCTAGCCAGGTAAAAGGCGGCACGGGGCGGATACGTGTGTCCGGCCTCACTCCGAGCGCTCGCGCCCTGCATTACGCCCTGCTTCTCAAGGCCACTCTCAAGCCGCTCGTCATCGTCGTTCCCAGTAACCGCGCTGCTGAAGAACTCTTGCCTGTCGTGCAGGCCTTTTGCGAGCTGACCGGAGCTGCACATGCCGACGCTGTCGTCATGTTGCCGGCCTACGACGTGCTTCCCTACGAGAATCTCTCGCCTCACCCCGAACTCCAGGAAGCCCGCGCCGCCGCTTTGTGGAAGATCGTCTCCGGCACCGCGCGGATTGTGATCGCGCCCTTCGTCGCGACGGCCATGCACTATCGACCGGCAGAGTTTTATTTCGATCTCACGAAGGTCATCAACCGCGGCAACTCGGTCGATTCGGATGAACTGCGCGGGCACCTCAACACCTCCGGCTACAGTTCCGTGGATGTCGTCGAGATGCCGGGTGAATACGCGCTGCGGGGTGGCATCCTCGACATCTACCCGCCGGAAACCGAGAGCCCGGTGCGCATCGAATTGTTCGGCGACGACGTGGAGTCCATCCGCAACTTCGATCCCAACACCCAGCGATCGGCCGGAGCCGTCGATGAAGTCGTCCTGCTGCCGCTCTCCGATACTCCGGTCCGAGAAGACATTCTCGGAGCGATCCATGCCCGTCTCTCCGGCAGGCGCCTCGAAGCCGATGAAGAAACTCTCGAGCAACTGGCGCGTGCCGAAGGCGTCACCGTCTTTCCCGGCTGGGAATATTACGCGGGCGCTACCGCCGATCAGCGCATTTTTGACCTGCTGCCCAATGCAGCGGTGCTGCGCGACGATCCCTCCAAGATCGAGAGCGATTTCGAAGCCTGGTGGGAGCGCGTGCAGCAGAGCCACGAACGCAGTGGCGTAGGAAATCTGGTTCGCCCGGAAGAGCTGCTCGATGCCCCCGACGATTGGCAGAACCGTATCGCAAAGCTCGCAGGCGCCGACGTCGAACAACTCGGCATGTATTCCGAGGCCGGCGAAGAAGTCGCGATGCATTCGCAACCGACCTCTCGCTTTCATGGCTCCGTCCCGGCGATGGTAGAAGAAGTGAAAGCCGCTCTTGCCGACGGCCGCCGCGTGCTCTTTGCTGCCTCCAATACCGGCGAGGTCGAGCGCCTCGCCGACATCTTCAACGAGTACACGGTTCCCTTCCGCATCGGAAGCCGATCCGCGCGTCCCGGTCACGAAACTTACGTGGAAGAAGCCGGCTTCTTCGCCGAAGATCTTTCCGCCGCCACGGTCGCGAAAGCCTACGTTCCGGAAGGCGTCGCCTTCCCCGATGCGTACCTCGTGGTGTTCGGCACCCGCGATCTTTTCGACGAATCCGAAGTTGCGGCCACTCAACCCAAGCGTTCGCGCTCCAAGGTCTCCGCATTTCTTTCCGACTTCCGTGATCTCGCGATCAACGACTACGTAGTCCACGTTGAGCACGGCATCGGTCAATACCAGGGGCTTAAAGAGATCGCCCAAGGCGATGGCGAACCCGCCGAGTTCATGATCCTCGAGTACGCCGAGGGTGCGCGTCTCTACGTTCCGCTCACACGACTCGACCTGATCCAGAAATATCGCTCGTCTGAAGGCGTGAAGCCTGTGCTCAACCGCCTCGGCACGCAGCAGTGGGCCAAAACAAAAGCTCGCGTGAAGAAGGCCATGAAAGACATGGCCGACGAACTTCTGAAGCTCTACGCCGCGCGCAAGACCGCTGAGGGACACGCTTTTTCGGCCGATGGGCAATTCCAACGCGAGTTCGAGGACGCCTTCGAGTTCAACGAAACCGAAGACCAGATGAACGCCATCCGCGATGTGCGACATGACATGGAAGCCGACACCCCGATGGACCGCCTGCTCTGCGGCGACGTGGGCTACGGCAAAACCGAAGTCGCAATGCGCGCGGCCTTCAAATCCGTTGCCGACAGCAAGCAAGTTGCGGTGCTCGCCCCCACAACGGTTCTTGCGTTCCAGCATTACGAGACCTTCAAACGCCGCTTCGCCGCGTTTCCCGTGAAGATCGAGATGATCTCGCGCTTCCGCACCGCGAAGCAGCAGAAGGAAATCGTGGAGAAGGTGAACAACGGCCAGGTCGACATCCTGATCGGCACCCACCGCGTGATCTCGAAGGACATCCAGTTCCCTGACCTCGGGCTGGTCGTAATCGACGAAGAACAGCGCTTCGGCGTACGCCACAAAGAGCGGCTGAAACAACTGCGTAAAGAAGTCGATGTGCTCACCATGTCGGCCACACCGATCCCGCGCACCCTGCACATGTCGCTGCTGGGTTTGCGCGATATGAGCGTGATCGAAACGCCGCCGAAAGACCGCATGGCGATCCAGACGGTCGTCGCCAAGTGGGATGAGAAACTCATCAAGAGCGCCATCGAGCAGGAACTGGAACGCTGTGGACAGGTGTATTTCGTCCACAACCGCGTAGACAGCATCTACGAGATCTCAGAAAAAATTCGCGAACTCGTGCCTAAGGCGCGCATCCTCATCGGTCATGGCCAACTTGGCGAAGGCAAGCTCGAAGACATCATGTTGGCCTTCATGCGTCACGAGGCTGACATCCTCGTTGCCACCACGATCATTGAGAACGGCCTCGACATCCCGCTGTGTAACACCATGATCGTCAACCGCGCCGACCGTCATGGTTTGTCGGAGCTTTACCAGTTGCGTGGACGCGTTGGCCGCTCGAGCCGGCGCGCCTATGCGTACCTTCTCGTCCCGCCCGATCGCGAGCTCACCGACCTCGCCCGCCGTCGCCTCGCCGCGCTGAAAGAATTCAGCGACCTCGGCGCAGGCTTCAAGATCGCGGCGCTTGATCTCGAACTACGCGGTGCCGGCAATTTGCTTGGCGGCGAGCAGAGCGGACAAATCGAAGCAGTGGGCTTCGAACTCTACACCACCATGCTCGAACGCACCGTCCGCGAAATGAAGGGCGAAATCCAGGAAGAGCAGGCGGAAACGCAGCTCAACCTCGGTCTTAACATCCGCATTCCACCCGAATACATTCGCGAAGAAAACCAGCGGTTGCGTATGTACAAACGCATTGCGGGCGTCGAGGGCGAGCCACAACTCAACGACGTGAGCGGCGAGCTACAGGATCGCTACGGCGCGCCACCTCCGCCGGTGAAGAACCTGATCGAATACGCGCGCCTGCGCCTGATGGCCGAGCGCATTGGCGTAGCGGGCATCGACCGTCAACGCGACCAGGCCAGCGTGCGCTTCACTGAAAAGGCGCGGATCGATCCGGAAAAGCTGGCGAAATTTGTCGGTCGCACCAAGGGTGCGAAGTTCACACCCAATGGCATTTTGAAATTTACCTTGAAGGCAGTCGGCGCCGATGAAGTGCTGCGGAGTCTGCATGCACTATTGCAACAGCTTTCCGACGCCGCGGTGACTACAATATAGCGCCGTGAACGCGCGGGCCTCTCGGCGCATCTTAAAGGTTCAGACTTTATAGATTGAGGGATTTATGAAGACCATTCGCAAGGCTGTATTCCCCGCTGCAGGATTGGGCACGCGTTTCCTCCCTGCGACGAAGGCACAACCGAAAGAAATGCTTCCCATCGTCGACAAGCCCATCATCCAGTACGGCGTGGAAGAAGCCATGCATGCGGGTTGCGACCAGATCATCATCGTCACCGGACGCGGCAAGAGCTCNNCGCCAGAAGGAAGCGCTCGGGCTTGGGCATGCAGTGCTGATGGCGAAAGAACTCGTAGGCGATGAACCTTTTGCGGTGTTGCTCGCGGATGACATCATCGATGCGGAGGTCCCATGCCTAAAGCAAATGGTCGACGTGTTCAACACAACGCAGTGCTCTGTCATCGCGACCCAGGTGGTGGAAGGCAAAGCAATCTCGGCTTATGGCGTTCTCGATGCCAAACCCGTCACTACCGGCCCGTACGCCGGAAAATTGTTCGAGATCCACGACCTCGTCGAAAAACCGAAGCTTGAAGATGCCCCATCCGATCTCGCCATCATTGGCCGCTACATTCTGACTCCGACTATTTTTGAAACTCTGGAAAACATTCCCACCGGTTCCGGCGGCGAAATCCAGCTAACCGACGGCATGCGCGCCCTATTGAAGAAAGAAAAGATCTACGGCTTCACATTTGAAGGCAAGCGTCATGACGCCGGCGACAAACTCGGATTTCTCAAGGCAACCGTGGAGTTCGCGCTGAAAAACCCGGAGCTCGGACCGGGTTTTGCGCAATATCTGCGGGAACTCAATGTGGAAGAATTTGCGGTGAAGGAATAAGTGCGGTGGGATTTCTACTTCCCGACGCCACCCGAGGGGTGGCGTTTTTGTTCGCGCCAGCTAATTGCGGGCGTTCTCTTCCGGAAAGAAGTCACCGTCTTCCGAAATGTGGGGTGCGGCATACACCAGGCGCAATAGAACGCGGTCGCCGCAGGTTTGGCACGGACCTACATGCTCTCCGCGGATAGCGATCACCGCACTTCCGGTGGAGTCGGCATCCGCGTCGTGCAGCGCGTGGATTTACCTCGTAGATGCCGGAGCGCGAGACCGTGTCCCCGGAGCGCAGAATCAACTCTCCTTCGCCGCTGCCCTCGGACTCATTTAAGGGCGGAAACGTTTTTAACTTGTTAATCTCCATACCCTGTGTTATGGCACTTGCCTTGCCAAAGCTCCGCGTTGCAGAGATTAGACTTGTAGTAGTAAGGTCCTCCAGCTACTTGGAAAATTTACCTGCTCTCGATCTTCAGATTTTTAAAATAACTTTGTTATGAATTGGTAAACATCCTTTTGCAGTGCAGTTGAATCCGATTTGCATATAAGAACAAATTCCCATCAGGCGCGGCGGGAGCCCTCGCAAATCGGACTGTTGCAGTGAAAGTCTTAAAGAGGCGGTTGTTTGACGTGAAGGGTCTATCCCCCGGCGAAACAGTTGCGACAAGCGGCGTCTACCGAGTAGTTCACGTGCATCACCGCGATGACCACGAAGTGGTCGCCATTTCCGGCGACCTTCTTCCGGCTTGCCGCGTTTGCAAAGGTGAAGTCCGCTTTTACGTCGAACGCCCCATCGAGTACGCTGCCCACGATTGGGATTTGGCCGGTCCGATTGGCCTCTCTCGAGCCTCTTCCGAGTAGCTCAACACCAGGATTTATTAAATTCATAAAAAGAAACAGGCAGCCGTTATAGGCTGCCTGTTTACTTGTTACGCCGGACGAATTACTTCTTCGCCGCCTTCAGCTTCTTCGATTTTTCTTCCACACCTTTTGCAAGTTTCTCTTTGTGCGCGACCAGCTTCTTCGCCACTTCCGCATCATGCGTACCGATAATCTGAGCCGCCAGGATGCCGGCATTCGTCGCACCCGGTTTTCCAATCGCGACAGTCGCGCAAGGAATGCCCGCCGGCATCTGTACCATCGCCAGCAGCGAATCCAGCCCCAGCAGTGCGGTCGATGGAATCGGAACGGCGATCACCGGCAGGGTTGTTTCGGCGGCGATGACGCCCGCGAGATGCGCGGCGCCCCCTGCACCTGCAATTACCACCTTCACGCCGCGGCCAACCAGGGCGCGCGAGTATTCGCTGGTTCGCGCCGGCGAACGATGCGCGGACGTAATATCGATTTCATACGGGATGCCAAAGCCTTCAAGAGCCGTGGCGGCTTCGTTCATGATCTCCAGATCGGAGTCGCTGCCCATCACGATGGACACGAGTACTTTCTCAGACATAAAAACCTCTTACAGGGAATGTTCGAGACTGCGAGCAGAACTTCAAATTGTAAATGATGAGATGCGGCAGCTAGATCTTCGGCAACTCCACGTGCTGCGCGTGATGTTGCGTGGCTGGCTTCTCCGCGACCATGCAAATCCCCGCCGCATTCGCGGCCTCCACGATTGCCAATCCATCCAGCAGCAAGCATTTGCCGGCATCGAGCGCCAGGCAGGTCGCGTTGGCCTGCTTCATGGTTTCGATGGTGCGCAAGCCAATCACCGGGACATCGAAGCGCATATCCTGGTTCGGCTTCGCGACTTTCACCACCGTCAACTCGCGTCCCATGGTCGACGGCTTGTCTCCTAGAGACGGCGAAGAGAGTAGCTCTCCCGCGCGCAGGATGGTCGCATCCGTCCCTTCCATCGCTTCCACCGCCACGCATGCGGCTTCCGCGATCACCACCGTCTGACCGATATCAAACCGTGACAGATGCTGAGCCACGGCCCGGCCGTAGGTGATGTTCGTCTGCTCCTGATCGGTTGGCGGCCGTCTCGAAAGGACGCCTTCTTGTGCCAGCAGCGGTTCGAGCAACGACGTCGAATCCAGCAGCGTAATGCCTTCATCCGCCAGTACCTTCGCCACTCCTCCGATCAGCGAATCGGTATTGCGTGTCCCCAGCGACATCAGCAGCTTGGCCAACTTCCAATCCGGACGGATGGCGCTGAAGATCTGCTTATGTTTCACCTGCCCGGCCATGATGGCCTCAGTGATTCCCTCACGGTGAAACGTCTCAACCAGTTTGCTCAGTTCGCCCAGCGACATCCAGTGAATCGAGGTCGCCCCGTGCTGCTCGATTTCCGGAAACGTCTCTTCCTTGATCGCCGCCACCACCACTTCGGCGCCATGCGCGCGGGCAGCATCGAGGATCAGGATCGGAAACTTGCCATTGCCGGCGATCAGTCCGAGTCGCTTGGGGAAATTCCGGGCGGTCATTGCGAAGTCAGTGTAACCCACCATCGGATTTCAACCGTGGGCGAGAGCAACGCAGTTTCACCCTCCGTTTCGAATGGGGATTTCCGCGCGGAATCGTTTTCCAGCCGGGAACTCACGTAAAGAAATGTGGAATTCGCCTTCAAACCTTAGCCACACGGAGGTTCTCCCCCTTCGGTGGGGTGCGGAACGGTGGGAATAGTGCGAAAATAGTCAGTACGAACGTGGGGTTTGTAAAGAATTCCGTGGCCGACCAGAAACTTGCACCGGGTCACCCTCGGAGACGTCTAATTACCGTAANNCGCGCGCATGAAAGCAATAGTCCTTTCAGCGAAGAGGCGTTCACCCCCGTAGTGTTGATGGAGTTGCGCGACGAACTCTCGCGCTCCCGCCTGCGCGAAGCCGCGTGGATCTCCATCATCGCTCACCTGGTCGTCGCGATCATGCTGGCTCTCAGCCCGAGGCTCATGCCCAACTGGGGTCACCCAGTAAAGATGGTAAATCTCGACATGCGCGATAAAGACAATGTGTTCCTCGCGCTTCCTCCCGATGCGCAAAAGCTTGTCCGCAAGCCGAAGACGAACGTGATGTCGGACAAAGATCGCATTGCGACCTCGCGCAATCCGGACCCGAAAGAACTGAAGAAGTTGCTCGATCAGCGCGCTCCCGGACCGCCGGCACATCCGAGTATCCCCACGCCGCCGCAGATGGCGCAGCAACAGCAGCAAGCACCGCAGCAGCAGCCCACCACTCAACAAGGCCAGCAGACGGCGATGAACAACCAGCCTCAGCCACAATTTGAGACCCCGCAGTTTCAGCCCAAGATGACCATGCCGAAGCCGACGCCGACTTTTGGCGCCGCGGCGATGTCTGCAGGTTCTGCGATTCAGCAGGCCGCACGCGCCTCCGTCGGATCGGCTGGCAAGCTCGCCACGGGCGGTGGCATGGGTCTCGGACGCGGTCCCAGCGGCGGCCAGGTTCGCGACGCCATGGAGATCACGACCGATACCATGGGCGTAGACTTCGGCCCCTACCTGGCGCGTATCAAGCAGGTGATTGAAACCAACTGGTACACCGCGATGCCGGAGTCGGTCTACCCTCCGCTGCGCAAGAGCGGCAAAGTGGCCATCGAATTCGTAATTCTGCCGGACGGCAAAGTGCAGGGCATGCGCGTCTTCTATCCGTCAGGCGACGTCGCTCTTGACCGCGCGGCCTGGGGCGGCATCTCCGCATCGAACCCCTTCCCGCCGCTGCCCAAGGAATTCAAAGGCCCCTACCTCGGTCTCCGCTGCTTCTTCCTCTATAACCCGACCAAAGAAGAACTCCAGCAACAGTAGTCGCATTAAAGCTTTTGACGTGAGGTAGCGGCGGGCTTCAGCCCGCCGAACGTGAGTGCTGAATAAAACGGGCTTTAGCCCCCGCGGCAGAGCTCAGCGCGAAGGTTCCGAAGGCCACGTGATCATCGCCAGCACTCGCTGCGCAAATGGCGAATACAAAAGCGCGGCGCACGATGCGAACGCCAGCCCCATTCCGATCCGCGGCTGCAGCAGGAACGGCGAAAACGCCCAGATCAGATCCAGCAGATACACCAGCGGGATCAGCTTGCGAAACTTGCTGCCGAGCAACGGGTAATCGAACGACGTCGCCGACAGTGTATAGAGCCGCAGCGCGATTCCGATGAGGGCCGTCACCAGCACCAGGGCTTCGACCTGTCCTCCCGGCAGATGAAAATGCATTTCGGCGATATAGCCGATCTCGTCCAGTCGCCAGAGCGCACAGGTGTAAAAGATCAGGTACATGAACTGCAGCAGCGCAAACAGGATCGCGGTCACCCGCCGGTTCCCCTGCGGAAGCTCAGCGTGCTTTGTTGGAGAGACGGACTGCGGCTCGGTTTGCGAAGGGGTCCATTCTACCGGCGCCACGAAGCGATAGCCTCGTCGCGGCAGCGTCTCGATGAACCGCGGATTCGAAGCCGTGTCCCCCAAAACGTCGCGCAGCTTGTTGATCGCGGTATTCAGGCTGTGATCGAAATCGACGAACGTATCCGCCGGCCACAATCGCTCGCGCAGTTCCTCGCGGCTCACTACTTTTCCTGCGCGATCCAGCAGCATCGCCAGCACCTGGAAGGGCTGCTCCTGCAAACGCAGTTTGCTGCCGCTCTTGCGTAGCTCGCCAGCACCGAGGTTGGCCTCGTAGAGTCCGAAGCGGGCGCGGCGTTCCGACGTGACCGGTGGGATCGACGACATACCGAGTGCAGTGTACAACGGCGTCGTAAAATGGCCCCGTGGAACCTGTGCAGCCAGATCGCTGGCGCGGCGAGCGCATGAAGTTGTGGGGTGTCCTCGTGATTGCCCTGCTCGTCCTCGCCTTCATCGTGGCTCGACACGCTCTCGCCAGCCATGGAGTAACCCGGTGAGCGATCCCCTTCTCGTCGTTCTCCTCGGTCCCACCGGCTCCGGTAAGACGGCGCTCTCGATTTCCATCGCCGAGGAATTTTCCGGCGAGATCGTCAACTGCGATTCCGTCGCGGTCTATCGCGAGTTCGACGTCGGCACCGCCAAGCCCACTCGCGAAGAACGCACGCGCGCGCCACATCACCTCTTTGACATCGTCGACCCCACCGAACCGATGACTGCCGGCCAATACGCCCGGCGTGCCCGCCAAGTGCTCGTCGAAATTCGCGAGCGCGAACATCTCCCCATCGTCGTCGGTGGTACCGGCCTTTATCTTCGCGCTCTCCTCGATGGACTCTTCCAGGGGCCCGAACGTTCTGAGTCTTTGCGGGCACGACTCCGCGAACGCGAGACCGCGCGCGGCTCCGGCTACCTCCATCGCATGCTCACCCGACTCGATCGCCAGGCCGCCGAGAAGATCCACGCCAACGATGCCGCCAAGCTCATCCGCGCGATTGAAGTCTGCCTCGGCGCCCGCCAGCCGATGACCGAACTCTGGCAGCAAGGTCGTGATCCCCTCACTGGTTTTAGCATTCTCCGCATCGGTCTCGATCCCGAACGCCAGGCGCTTTACGCCCGCATTAACCTCCGCGCCGAAGCCATGTTCGCTCACGGTCTCGTCGAAGAAGCGGGCGGCCTCATCGAACGCTACGGCCACTTCGCGGGACCGCTCGATTCCCTTGGCTACCGCCAGGCGGTCGAGTTCCTCGATGGCAAGCTGACCCGGGAAGCGGCCATCGCTGCCGCCCAGCAAGGTCACCGCAATTACGCGAAGCGCCAACTGACCTGGTTTCGCCGCGAACCCGGTGTGCACTGGATCCAGGGTTTCGGCGATGACCTCGCCACTGTCTCCAAGGCTTTAGACCTCGTATCACGACAAATCCCATAACCGTGACCAGCCACATCCTTTCTGCTATCGTTCCCTCGATATGATTCGTAAATTCGTAGTCCTCATTCTCATCTGTTTGATATTCGTTCCCTTCGCGTTTTCCAAAGACAAAGTGCAGCAACACAAATTCCAAACCGTCGGCCCTGTGCACCTCGATAAGGACGGTGAGAAGTGGGCCGAGAAATCACTCAAGGCGATGACGCTCGAGCAGAAGATCGGGCAGATGTTCATGATCTGGGCCCGCGCCGAGTTCGTGAATATCGAGAGCCCCGAGTTCCTCGAACTGCGCGAGACCATGAAGCGCTACCACGTAGGCGGCTTCGGTTTGAGCGTGCCCTTCGAAGACGGCTTCCTCTTCAAGAGTGAACCCTACGAAGCTGCGATGCTCGTGAACCAGTTGCAGAGCGACTCCGACTTTCCCCTCATCATTGCCGCTGACTTCGAGCGTGGCCTCTCCATGCGTCTCAATGGCGCGACGATATTTCCGCACGCCATGGCCTTCGGCGCCGCGCAGAATCCCGACTTCGCCCGCGACTTCGGTCGCATTACCGCGGAAGAGTCACGTGCAATCGGCGTGGAATGGAACTGGTTTCCCGATGCCGACGTAAATTCCAACCCGGCAAACCCGATCATCAACACCCGCTCCTTCGGCGAAGATCCGCAGGCCGTGGCTGCGATGGTCCGCGCTTACATCGAAGGCGCGCACGCCGGTGGAATGCTCACCACCGCTAAGCATTTTCCCGGCCACGGTGACACCGATACCGACACCCACCTCGCGACCGCACGCATCAATCAGAACCTCAATCACGTGCAGAACATCGAACTGGTTCCGTTCAAGGCCGCTATCGATGGCGGGGTGGATGCTGTGATGGTCGGCCATCTCGCGGTTCCTGCACTTGATCCCGACCCCAATCTCGTCGCCACCGTCTCCCCGAAAATCGTCACCGANNAAGCTCTTCGGTTACGGCCCCGACTCCGCCGGAAAAGCCGCCATTGCTGCCGTGAAGGCCGGCAACGACATGCTCCTCATTCCCTCCGACCTTGCCGGGTCGTACGAAGGCCTTCTGCAGGCCGTCAAGCGCGGCGAGCTTTCGCGCGCCCGCATTGATGAGTCCGTCCTGAAAATTCTGCGGATGAAGGCATCGGTCGGCCTGAACAAGGCGAAGCTGGTGGACATCGATACCATGAAGGTCACCATCTCCAAGCCCGAGAATCTCTCCCGCGCCCAGGAAATTGCCGATGCCGCCGTTACGCTCGTCCGCGACAATCACCAGGTTCTGCCGCTACAGGCCAAATCTGTGGGAACAACCGGCCCGCACCCGACGTATCAGAAGAGTGAGGATGTAAGAGGCAAACAACTCGCCATTCTCATGACCGATGATTCGCGTTCCGAATCCGGCCGGTTCTTTGAACAGCAGATCCGGCGCCGTTCGCCCGAGATGCAGACCATCTGGATTGACGATCGCAACGCCGCCGCGATGAGCGCGCAGGTGTTGCAGGCCGTGCAGCAGGCAGAGAAAGTGGTGGTCGCGATTTACGCGATCCCCAGCGCCGGACGGGTAAAAGTTGAGAATGGGCAGTTCAAAGCTTCGTCCGACATGAGCGATGCGCCCGCTGCACTGGTCAAAAATGTTTTGCAGCAGGCCGGCGCGCGAACGATCGTGGTTGCGATGGGCAATCCGTACCTCGCGCAGGATTTTCCAGAGGTGCAGAACTATATGTGCACTTTCTCGAACGCGCAGGTTTCGGAAGAATCTGCAGTGAAGGCCCTGTTTGGCGACATCGCCATCCATGGCCACTTGCCGGTAACGATTCCGGGAATTGCACCGCGCAATACAGGAATGGAAGCACCGGCACATTAAGAAAATTCCCGGCAGATGCCAGGAGGCATGGGATGAAAAGGTTGAATGTCATTTTCGCAGCTGTCATGGCCGCAAGTTTGCTGGCCTTCTCTGGATGCACGATCTCTAATAACAAAAGTGAGAACGGCAAAGACAACGTCGACATCAAGACGCCTTTCGGCAGCATGAAGGTCGATCAAGGCGTGGACGCGCGCGATACCGGCTTGCCCCTCTATGCGGGCGCGAAGCCGTATGAAAAACAAAAAGACGGTCACAACGCGGCCAACGTCAATATCTCCAGCAGCTTCTTCGGACTGAAGGTCGTCGCCGCGGAATACAGCACCCCGGACGCTCCCGGCAAGGTCCACGACTTTTATCAAAACGCGTTGAAGAGCTTTGGCAAGGTTGTCGAATGCAAGGGCGAGTACACCGGTTTCAAATATGACAAGGGCAACGCAGATCAGGACACGCCCGTCGATTGCAGCGACGAGCACGGAAACTCCGCCGACGAGATCCAGCTCAAGGTCGGTACGCGCCACCACCAGCGGGTCGTCAGCGTAAAGCCCGATGGCACCGGCACGCGTTTCGCCCTCGTCTATGTGAACACTCGCGGGGAAAAGGAAAGCGGAAGCTAGTACGCAAAATGGCGAAAGGGCAGCCCTCGTAGCTGCCCTTTCTGTTTGGGGGAAGGGCCGCTTAAGCTTCCCACGGCAATTCCGGTTTCCCGAAGTGCCCGTAGTTCGTCGTCTTGCGATAAATCGGACGCAGCAGGTTCAGCCGCTCGATAATCGCCGCCGGACGGAAGTCGAAGGTCTTCACAAACTCCACGGCCGCCGCAGCGTCGCCGGTTCCAAACGTCTCCACCTTCACTGAGACCGGTTTCGCCACGCCGATCGCATACGCTACCTGGATCTCGGCGCGTTTCGCTAACTCTTGTTTCACGATCTGCCGTGCAACATAGCGGCAGAAGTAGGCCGCACTGCGATCCACCTTCGACGGGTCCTTGCCGCTGAACGCGCCTCCGCCATGACGCGCGAAGCCACCGTACGTATCCACGATGATCTTGCGTCCCGTTACGCCGGCATCCGCCGCCGGTCCACCCGTCTCGAAGCATCCTGTGGGGTTCACAAAGTAGCGAATGCCTTCGTGATGCCAATCGCCCAGTACGCGCGGAGCGAGCACAGTCTCCACATAATGACGAATCGTTTCCTGTTCCACCGCCGCACTGTGCTGCGTCGAAACCAGNNNNCCGGCACCTTGCTCATTCTCCGCATTGGTCTCCACGTTCACGCCCTGCGCAATGTTCGGCGACTGCTTTGAGAGGAAGTGATGAATGGTTACGCCGTCGGCGTTGAAATCGTCGCAGGCCTTGTTGTAACCGATCTCCCAGATCGCCTTGCGGGCGATCGCTTCGTGATCCACCTGCGCTTTCGAGGTAATCTCACCCGCCAGCACCACGTTGTCGTCTTTACAGAGGACTTCGCAGGCTACACGCGCTTTAGGGTCTTGCGCGAGATGGGCGTCGAGAATCGAATCTGCAATGTAATCGCAGACTTTATCGGGATGGCCTTCCGACACCGATTCCGAAGTGAAGGTAAACGTGACCGGGGTTTCGAGGCCGAGGTTGATGGCTTTGAGAGAAACTTCGTTCGTCGACATGATGCATGCTCCTTGTGTTTATCGGGGCCCCCGGCGAGCGCCGTTTTGCGCTCGTTGGGGTGACCTTGGCATGCATCAGGAGCCTGAAACAGAAAAACCGCCCATCCACAGCATCGAGGGCGGCGTACTGCCAGGGGAGACATCCATTTCGAACATTTCGTTCGCACATCGAGCGGGGCTCGTGGCACCGTAGCGTCTCCAAAGCTCGGTTGCCGGACCCGGCTATAAGCGGCCGGGACACTCCTGATGCTGAGAAAAGTATACTCAGCTACCCCGAGCTCGGCAACTGTCACAACCACCTGTGACGTTATCGATTTGCTTCCTCCTCCGGCCCCAAAGACGCAGATCCCCTCCGCTTGCTCTGAATCGCCGGGTTGTGTAAGGTGCAAAGCGTGGAACATCCGTGCCATCAGTGCCATTCGATCATTGAAGACGGCATCCCGTTTTGCCCGAAATGCGGTGCGCCGCAGATTCGCGTGGCCGCCGAAGAGATTGAGCCTCCAGCCCCGCAAGAGGGAATAGAAAGCTATCAGCCTTCAGTAGCGCCCTCGTACTCGACGTCGTCGACATGGGCGAATGTAGCTGCGTTACAGCCTGGCCGCATCAACTGGCGCGCCGCACTTCCCGGGGCCGCTGTGGCTGGCCTGACGGCTGGCATCCTTTCGCAGATCCCGTATTCATCGCGCCTTTCCGTCTTCTGGCTCCTGCTTGCAGGCGGCTTCGCCGTAAAGATCTACCGCCAGCGCACCGGAACCGCAACTGGCGCGAAAGCCGGGGCCAAGATCGGCGCCTTCGCCGGCATCTTCGCCTTCATCATCTCGGCGATCGCCACCGCCGCTGCCTTCTTTGTCTTTCCGGATAAAGTCCGCGACCTGCTCCAGAAGAGCCTGGACAATTCGCTGAAGAACGCCGACCCGCAAAGCGCCAAGATGATGCAGACGATCTTTCAGAACCTGCAAACTCCTGAGGGCCTTGTGATCCTCCTCGTTCTGTTATTGATCATGCTGCTGATTTTCCAGGTTCTCCTCACGGCCGCCGGCGGCGCCGTCTCCGCCGCGATATCCAAACGTAATCATCCCGTTTAATGCTTCCCATTGCCCATCGGTCGAGTGCCCGCTTATGATCAGGCCTATGAGTTCCACCAATACCGTGACCTTGCGCGATAAGGTACAGTTGCTTTCCGCGTCGGAAATTGAGCGGACGCTGGTCCGCCTGGCGCACGAAATCGTCGAGAAAAATAACGGCGTACAGAACCTCGCATTAGTCGGCATCCGCCGCCGCGGCATTCCTCTCGCGAAGCGGGTTGCGGCCATCCTCGAGCGCATTGAAAAGGTCCCAGTCCCTGTGGGCACTCTCGATATCACCCTCTACCGTGACGACCTCTCTACCATCGGCACCAAGCCTGAGGTAAAACCGAAAGCGATGGAATGCGACATCGCCGGCAAAGATGTCGTTCTCGTGGACGACGTGCTCTACACCGGCCGCACGATTCGCGCCGCGCTCGACGCCCTCTTCGACTGCGGACGTCCGCGCAAAGTTCAATTGTTGGTGTTGATCGACCGTGGTCATCGCGAACTGCCTATCGAAGCCGCCTTTGTAGGCCGCCGTGTACAGACAACGCAGCAGGAAGTCATCGAAGTGAAGTTGGAAGAGACCGACAAGACGGAAAAAGTGATGCTGGTAGAACGAGTATCCGAAGATCGCCCATGAAACGACAGAAGCCGCGCTCCCTGCTTGGTATCGAGGGTATGGAGCCGAAAGACATCAGCGCCCTCCTCAAGCTCGCCGCCCGCATGAACCCGGCGAAGCCCTCCAACATTCTCCGCGGCAAAGTCATCGTTCTTCTCTTCTACGAAACTTCCACCCGCACGCGTTCTTCGTTTGAGCTGGCTGCCAAGACCCTCGGCGCCACCACCATTCTCATCACCGCTTCCGCTTCCAGCATTGAGAAGGGCGAATCGCTCATCGATACCGGTTACACCGTCAGCTCTCTCGGCGCCGACGCCATCGTGATGCGACATCCTTCTTCCGGCGCGCACTGGCTCCTCGCCGAGCATCTCAACATCCCTATCATCAATGCCGGTGACGGCATGCATGAGCATCCCTCGCAAGGCTTGCTCGACGCCCTCACCATTCTTCAAGCCAAGAAATCTCTCAAGGGTCTGAAGGTCGCGATCATCGGTGATCTCTATCACTCACGCGTTGCACGATCCAACGCCCACCTGCTGCCGAAGTTCGGCGCCAAGGTCGTGTTCTGCGGCCCCCCCGATCTCTGTCCCGACGACATGGCCAAGATCGCCGACGGCCTCGAAGTCACCCACGATCTGGACAAAGCTCTCACCGGCGCCGATGTCGTCATGTCCCTCCGCGTGCAGAAAGAACGTCTTGCCGGACGCCAGCTCAGCATCGAGGAATACATTGCCCGCTACCAGATCACGCCGGAGAAGCTGACCCTTGCCAAGAAGGACGCCATCCTCATGCACCCCGGGCCCATCATTCGCGGCATGGAATTAACCAATGATGTCGCCGATGGGATGCAGTCCCGCATCCTCAACCAGGTGCAGAACGGGGTGAAAGTCCGCATGGCGATCTTGCAGTCCCTGCTGGCATCGAAGAACTAGAACTTAAGATGTTCGGTTCCGGACGTTTTCCCGCGAAAGCGAACACCATCGCCCATCCCCGGAACCTCTTACTCTTTATTCCCGTATAACTTGGAGCGCTGGCGATAGTGGTCGCTTAACTGCACCAACGAACCTGTTTTCAGTGCGCGTGCGAGGTGTACCTTTCATGGGAACCCTGCTTCACGACCTTCGCTTCAGTCTTCGCCAACTCCGCAAAAATCCCGGTCTCAGCCTCACCGCGATCCTCTCGCTCGCCTTCGGCATCGGCGCCACCACGGCAGTCTTCAGCGTGGTCTATTGCATCCTCATGAATCCATACCCTTACGCTCATCCCGACCGCATGTATCACCTGCGGGTATGGGATAGCGCCGGCCACGAGAATGGCTTCGGTCTCACCGCCTCTCAATGGCAGGAAATCCGCAAGTCGCCCGTCATCGAAGACGCCTTCCTCGTCGACAACTGGAACCTCACTACCACCGGACACGATCTTCCCGAAGACGTCCATGCCGCCTTCATGTCGTCCAATACCTTCAACTTCATGGGCGTTCCTACGGCACTCGGCCGCGGACTCCTTCCCTCCGACGCCGAAGACGGTCAGGATCCNNCGCGTGAAGCCCGGCGTCACTCGCAAGGTTGCCGATGACGCTCTTCAGCCTCTGCTGCAGCAGTTCGCGAAAGACACTCCGAAGCATTTCCCAACCGACCACATGCGCTTCGGTGTCGTCGGCCTCAATGATCACTTCGTTCACGATCTCGGAGGCACGTTATCTCTCTTGCTCTGCGCCGTCGGATTACTTCTCGCCATCGGCTGCGGCAACGTCTCGATTCTGTTGTTAGCCCGCGGTACCGCCCGTCAACATGAGTTCGCCGTCCGCACCGCGATCGGCGCCAGCCGGCGTCGTATCGCGCGTCAGCTGCTTACCGAAGCCCTCCTGCTTTCTTTCACCGGTGCCGCTCTCGGCGTTCTGCTGGCTTACCGCGCCATCGCCAGCATCGTCGAGATGCTGCCGCCCGACGCCTTCCCGCACGAAGCCGCCATCAGCATCAACCTGCCGGTACTCGCCTTCAGCGTCGCCGTCTCGCTGTTTGCGGGAGTTCTCTTCGGTATGTGGCCGGCGCTGCACTTCTCTCGTCCCGACGTCAGCCAGGTCATGCAGTCCAGCACTCGCAAAATCGTGGGTGGCGTTCACGGACGCACCACCCACAACGTTCTGATCGGTGGCCAGATCGCGCTCACCATGCTGATGCTGGCCGGTGCCGGCGCTGCCATGGAAGGCTTCCTGCATTTGCTGCACACGCCCCTCGGGTACGACCCGCACAACGTCATGTCCGTCGGCATCCCGGTGCACGACGGCACCTATCCCACGTGGGCCGCGCGCTCCGCTTATTTCGAGCAGCTCCAGAAAAAAATCAACGAAGTTCCCGGCGTTACCCTGACCTCTGTAGCGCATAACGCCACGCCACCCTCCAACGGTTTCCGCATGAGCGCCGAGATCCTCGGCCAGTCCGCGCAATCGGACAACAAGGTCCGCGTCAATCTCGTCAGCCAGGAATATTTCCCGGTGCTCCGCGTACCTCTCGCACAAGGCCGTATCTGGGATGAGACCGAGAACCACAACGACGCGCACGTAACCGTCATCAACGAAACCATGGCCCGCCGCTTCTTCCCCAATGGTGACGCCATCGGCCATTCCCTGCGCTTCCCGGAATTGAAGGAAGAGCCTCCCTACATAGTGGCGGCCCCCGGATCCGATGGCTGGATGCAGATCATCGGCATCGTCGC
>PLWX01000117.1:39653-120808 GCA_003151155.1 Acidobacteriaceae bacterium | reverse complement strand
GTACGCGTAAGCGCGAGGTGCCGGCGCACCCGCTCCGAAAAAGGCGACACAAACAGCAAGCTCCACAACAATGACGTTCAAAACTTTCCGTAGCCCAAACATTCCCCCAGCATAAAAGATTTCAAACATTTCAGAGTTCCTGAACTCAAAAGTGGAGCGGCCGGGTGCCCCACCCTGGCGCGCCAAGCTTCTCGCTCTTGGTTTGCTTTTTCTGGTGATGTTAATCAAGCGAGGCGCCAGCCTCGCGACCATCTAAAATACAAACGTGAAAGCTTTCCTCTTAGCTGCGCTCTTCTTACTCGCATCCCCAGCGTTCGCCCAGATCCTCGAATCCACCGAGCATTTCCGCGCCGAAGACTCCACCGTTCCCCATCCCGCCACGCTTCCCGACGCCGCTCTCCAGCTCCTGCTTAAGGACGCAGCCGTCCACCACGCTCTTGGTAAGGCCACCCGCATCAATCCCAAATGGCTGTTGGTTTCGCAGCTCCACCTCAGCGATGCCACCGAAGAGGACTACATCGCCATCGGACGCGGCCCGCTCGCCGTTGCCAACGCGGCTTCCTTCTGGATCTTCCACCAGCATGGCAAGTCTTTTGATCTCATCCTCGATATCTCGGCCCACGATCTGATCCTGCGCACCACCACCACCCGAGGCTTGCGCGACCTCGAGGCCGTCAACATCGCCGCTAATACCGTTACCATCACCGACTACGCCTTCGACGCCGCCCGCTACCAACCCCACCGCGCCAAAACCGAAAGAATCAAGTAACCGCGCCTTGGATCACTCCAAGTACTAAGGCAACATTTTTTGACGAGAAAATACAATTCTTTGAAAACCTCGCAACATCTGCGCCACCTTGGTGTTCTCGCCATTGAGGATCAACCATGTCCAACAAGTTCTTCGTCGCCCTCTCTGGACTCGTGTTCGCGATCGCAATCACCGCCCCCTCGAAAGCGGACGCTCAAGTCTCCTTCGGCGTAAGCGTCGCTCCTGGTTACGGCTATTCCCCCGGCTATTGCGACCCGAACTACTACAACCCGTATTACTGCGGCTCTTCTTACGCGCCCGGATATGCGCCCGCGCCTTCTTACTATGGCGGCGGTGGATATTACGGCAGTTACTCTGCCTACTACGGCGGTGGTGGCGACTACCGCAACAACGCCGGATATTACGGGCGCGGTGACGGCAATTACGGACGCAACGATGGATCCGGACGCAGTGAAGGCCGTGGCAATGGCTATGGCCAAGGATACGGTTATGGTCGTGGAAACGACGGCCGGGGACGAAACGGCTGGGACCGCGGCGGCAGAGGCCGGGACGGTGGCTGGGGCAACGGATACCGCGGTCACGACCACGACGGCGGCTGGGGCCGTGGCGGCGGAGGTCATGACCACGACGGTCGGGGTAACGGCTACCGAGGCCACGATCGCGATCGCGGTTGGGGGCACGGCAACCTAGGCCATGATCACGACGGCGGTCGCAGACGCGGCGGCCGAGGCCACGATCATGATGGCGGAAGGGGACATGGCGGCAGAGGCCATGATCATGATGGCGGAGGAAGCCACGGCCGCCACCACTAGCCGAGTCGGACCAACTTCGAAAGAACGCAGCTTAAACACAAGCGGAGCTTCATTGGCCCCGCTCTTTGAGCAAATCCAGCATCCATAAAGAGCAATCGTCAGTCCTGAGGCGCCACGATGCGCTCCGCGTCGCTCGTTGTCGCAATCCCTGGATCGATCACGATCGCATGAATTTTGTTTCCTGATTGTGCGATCACGATCTGCGCGTAGATCGGCGCTAAGTCGCCGTTCGTCACCGTGAAGCTTCCCGTACAGTCCGGGTTCACCGCGTAATTTCCGGTGCTATGACGCCATCCAGGCGCTACGAAACCGTTCGTCGCAACCGCGTCGAGTTGCGTCAAATTTCCGCGACCGTCGAATGTCGTTTCCGCGAGGCCGTCAATCAGCAGCACGCCGCCATTGGGAAGGAAAATCTGTCCGTGGATCGTAAACGCGTATCTCCCACTAATCGTCGTGTCGCTACAGGTGAGGGCGTGGGCAGTTGAACTCGACGCGGCGGCCAGCACGAGCGTCATGAGCAGCAGGGACAATCGGAATTTCATAGTTCCTCCAGGTGGATCTTGGGCGGCCCTGGGCCTCGTCCCCAAGCTTCGATCTGCATACTGCGGCCAGACTCTCCCCCAGACAATGGAGAGCGCCTGTAGATTGCCTGTAGAACGCAGCCCCGCAAGGAACAGTCAAAGCGATAGAATGGCCGCTCCCCTGGAACGGGCGCCATGCCTTCCGAAAGAGTACAGTTCGGCGAATTCGTCTTGGACGTCAGCCGCTTTGAACTCACTCGCGCCGGAAAACCGGTTCCGATGGAGCGAATCCCCATGAATTTGCTCGTCCTCCTCGTTCGAGAGGACGGCAGGCTGATCGGTCGCGAGGAAATCATCGAGCGGCTGTGGGGCAAAGACGTCTACTTCGACACCGATAACAGCATCAATACCGCCATCCGGAAAATCCGCAACTCTCTTGGTGACGACGCTGCTAAACCGCGATTCGTTGAGACCGTTCTTGGCAGAGGCTATCGCTTCAAGTTCCAGACCAAGACTTCCCCGCAGCTTGCGCCTTCACGCGCAAATTATCTGCCTCGCATCATGCTCGCCGTTCTTCCTTTTGAAAATCTCAGCGGTGATCCCGCGCAGGAATATTTCAGCGACGGATTGAGCGAGGAAACCATCATGCGCCTCGGTCAGATGTCACCGCACCGCATGGGAGTCATCGCGCGCACCTCGTCCATGGCCTATAAGCAGACCGACAAGTCGGTCACCCGGATCGGTCAGGAACTAGGTGTCGACTATGTTCTGGAAGGCAGCGTCCGCCGGGATGGAGAGCGCGTTCGCATTACCGCCCAGTTGATTCGCGCAGCAGACCAGATCCATCTCTGGGCAGAGAACTACGACCGCCAACTCCCCGGCATACTCGATATCCATGGTGAAATCGGAGCCGCGATTGCCGCCCAGGTGAAATTGAAGTT
This sequence comes from Acidobacteriaceae bacterium, assembly GCA_003151155.1. GTDB lineage: Bacteria > Acidobacteriota > Terriglobia > Terriglobales > Acidobacteriaceae > Korobacter. The sequence goes on along the minus strand of PLWX01000117.1, from coordinate 117,765 downwards.
GCTGTCGGAGGAGCAACGGCAGCTCACCAGAAACGCACCCCGCGATCCGAACGCATACGATCACTATCTTCGCGGACGCTTTCACTACGCGAGATTTACCCGCGCTGACGCTCAAAAGGCCATCGCCCATTTCCAGAGCGCAACCCAACGCGATCCAACTTTTGCCTTGGCCCACACAGGTCTCGCCGAAGCACTCGTCGTGCTACCCATCTCTGGCGATGCCGCTGCCACAGATGTCTTCCCCGCAGTGAAGTCTGCCATCGCGCAAGCACTTCACTTGGATCCCGATTCCGCTGAAGCCCACACCGCCGACGCATCCACCAAGTTTTGGTTTGATTGGGATTTCCGGGGAGCGGAAGACGCAGCACGACGCGCCATACGTCTCAACCAAAACTATTCACCCGCGCATCTCTATCTGGCGCACGTTCTCTCGAATACCGGCAGGCACGACGAAGCTCTCGCTGCCATTCAGCAAGCACTGGTGCTCGATCCGCTTTCTTTGATCGTAGGGACAATGTACGGCCAGTTCCTCTACCACGCCGGGAGAGACTCGGAGTCGCTGGAGCAATTCAACGCCATCCTCGGAATGGAATCGCGCTTCTGGATCGGACAGATCTGCCTGGCCAAGACCTATGTCAAACAGTCCATGTACTCCGAGGCGTTGGTCGCTTGTGAAAGAGCCTCGGATGCTTCCGGAGGCAACTCCGAAGCGCTATCGATCGCCGGCTACGCCCACGCTGTCTTAGGCAATCGAGCCGAAGCCGAACAAACCATTCATCAAATTCTGGAAGCCCACAAGCACCGATATATCCCTGCCTACAACCTGGCTTTGGTATTTGCAGGCCTTGAGGAAACGGAATCAGCTCTCCAATGGCTCGACAAAGCACTCGAAGCTCGCGACGTCCACATGACCTTCCTGCGCGATCACAAGTGGGATGGCCTACGCTCCCATCCGCGCTTCCAGGACATCTACTCCCACGCCGGCTTTGCTTGTACCTAACCAAAATCCTCCTTCGCCTCGCGTTTCTCCGTGTCTCCGTGTTGGATGTTCTCCTGTCACACCCCACACGTACGTCCCTCACAGACACTATTCGCGCTGCAGATTACCCTGCACTTCCGCGGGGAGCCGATGATCGTGTTCGCACCCTGCAGGAATCGCTAACTTCTTATTTTGCAATAATTTACCTATAACTCCTTTAACTGGAAGATTTTGCGAGATTTCCACAGCCTAAGCTGCTGAAAACACTTGAGGGGGGAGGGGGTTACCCCCTCCAAGATGAAAGGGTTAATCTAGAAACGTCATGACCGTTATCAAGCAGGAAGACCTCATCCAGAGTGTGGCCGACGCGCTGCAATACATCTCCTACTACCACCCTACCGATTTCATTAAGAGCCTCACCGCCGCCTACGAGAAAGAACAATCCGAGGCCGCGCGTGACGCCATCGCACAGCTCCTGATCAACTCGCGAATGTGTGCCGAGGGTCACCGTCCCATCTGCCAGGACACCGGCATCGTCACCGTCTTCCTCAAAATCGGAATGAACGTGCAGTGGGACGCGATCATGACGGTGGAAGAGATGTGCAACGAGGGCGTACGCCGCGCCTACAACCATCCCGACAACAAGCTTCGCGCCTCGATCCTCGCCGATCCCGCAGGCGCGCGCAAAAATACCAAAGACAACACGCCCGCGGTCATCAACATTCAACTCGTGAAGGGTGACAGTGTCGATGTAATCGTTGCCGCCAAGGGCGGCGGCAGCGAAGCCAAATCAAAATTCGCCATGTTGAATCCCAGCGACTCGATCGTCGAATGGGTTCTGAAAACCGTTCCAACCATGGGTGCCGGCTGGTGTCCTCCTGGAATGTTAGGCATCGGCATCGGCGGCACAGCCGAGAAAGCCATGCTCCTCGCCAAAGAATCGTTGATGGATCCCATCGATATCCAGGAGTTGATCGAGCGTGGCGCGAAAACGCGTGCGGAAGAATTACGCATCGAGCTCTACAAAAAAGTGAACGCCCTCGGCATCGGCGCCCAAGGTCTCGGCGGACTCACCACCGTCCTCGACGTAAAAGTTCGCGACTACCCAACGCACGCTGCCAACCTGCCCATCGCGATGATTCCCAACTGCGCCGCGACCCGACACGCCCATTTCCATCTCGACGGCACCGGCCCAGCGCATCTCGAACCGCCTAGTCTCGAGGATTGGCCGAAGCTTACCTATGACCCGAAAAACGCGCGCCGCGTGAACCTCGACACCGTCACCCGCGAAGAAGTCGCCACCTGGAAGCCCGGCGAAGTTCTCCTGCTTAATGGCAAGCTTTTGACTGGCCGCGATGCCGCCCACAAGCGCATGACTGACATGCTCAACAAGGGCGAGAAGCTCCCCGTCAACTTCACCAACCGCTTCATCTACTACGTCGGCCCGGTCGATCCCGTCCGTGACGAAGTCGTCGGCCCTGCCGGCCCCACCACGGCGACCCGCATGGACAAATTCACCCGCCAGATGCTCGAGCAAACCGGATTGTTAGGAATGGTCGGGAAAGCCGAGCGCGGTCCCGTCGCCATCGAAGCCATCCGCGACAACAAAGCGGTTTACCTGATGGCCGTTGGCGGCGCCGCCTACCTCGTCTCGAAAGCAATTAAGTCGTCGAAGACGATTGCCTTCGCCGATCTCGGCATGGAAGCGATTTACGAATTCGATGTGAAAGACATGCCGGTCACCGTTGCAGTCGATGTGAACGGCACCAGCGTCCACCAGACCGGCCCGGCGGAGTGGAAGGAAAAAATCGCCGAGCTCGTGACCATAAGCTGAATGTGGGTGCCCGAGCCTTCCTGAAAGGAGGGTAGGATTCTCCAATCTCATCCCAGCTTGATGTTGTTTTCACCGATGATCGTGAACGCCGACAGCAGCTCCGTAATGCGGAGAAGCTGTCGGATCGACGGGCCGATGTTCATCAGTTGGATATTGCAGCCCGCCGACTTAGCGTGAACATAAACTCTAACCAGCGTGCCCAGTCCGGTGCTGTCCATCCGTGAGAGATGCGTGCAGTCGATCACGATGTACTTCGGCCCGGGCACCAGGATGCGTACCTGGTCGTAGAGCCGGTCACTGAGTCCGGCCACGAGCCGGCCTGTGCAGCGCACCACCGGGGTGGCCCGGCTACGATCGATCTCAACCGTCAACGAACTTTCAGCTGCTTTTTCCGGCATGGCCTTCGCCTCATCGCAAACTTTTTCGCGGATCGAAATTCCGCGCGAATCCTGAGCGGCAGCGCATAACCATACAACACGTTTGCCACGCATGCATCAAACTTTTCAGACGAACGGCGAGCAGGTTTTTATCGCTTCCCTGCTCCAATACTCGCGCGAAGGAGAGCGATGTCAGCGCGAGTTCCGGTTCTTCTAACGGATGTCCGCAAACGCGACATTCACGATTGGATATTGCTTCCAATCCTTGAAATCGAAATGCCACCATTCGGTGTCATACACCGTGAAGCCTTCCGCTTCCATCGTCTTCCGGAGTAGCTCCCGGTTCGCCCGCTCCTCCGTCGTTCCACCTGCATAGTCCGGATGCGCCCGCTCCGAGAATTCATCGTAGCTGCTGGGCATCGCGATCGGCTGTCCTGTTTTGAGGTCGTAGATCGTCAGGTCCACCGCGCATCCTCGATTATGCCGCGAGCCTTGCGCTGGATCCGCCACATAGTCGTGGTCTTCTTTCGGCGTGGCATCCCAAAAGATCTTGGTCACGAACCAGGGCCGGTAGGCGTCGAACACCAGCAATCCAAAACCTTGCTCATGCAGTTTGCGGCTCGCCCGCACCACCGCTTCCGCCGCCGGACGCTCCATGAACGCACGCGCTTCGCGATAGAGCGGTACTCCGAGGAAATTGTTGCTCGAGGCGTAGTGAATATCGAGCTTGATCGAAGGATCGAGCTTGGTGAGTTCCACCAGGTCGGCCTTGCGGAACTCGCCGGTCTCCACCGGTGGAGACGCCTTGAGCGCCTCAGCCCGCAGCTGTCCTATGGGACGAACAGGCTGTACATGAAACTGCTGGGCTTGCTGTTGCGCGATGAGCGGCGCGCAAGAAAATAAACAGAGAAGAACCCCACGGCGAAGCATGCATGAGGATACAACAGGCTGCATGTCATCCTGAGCGAAGAATCGGCAGACCTTGCGGATTCGCAGTCGAAGGATCTTGCGTTTGCTGAGGAACTACACTTCCGTAAAGTACTTCGCCATCTCGCGGAACTTCTTATACCGCTCATCGTGCATCTGCTGCAGCGGCATTGCCTGCAGTTCCTCGAGATGTTTCGCCAGCGCATCGCCCACGGAAGCTGCTGCCTCATCGTAGTCAGTATGTGCCCCACCAGCAGGCTCGCGGATTATGTCGTCCGCGGTTCCCATCGCGACATTGTCCTCTGCCGTGATCTTCAGAGCCGCGGCCGCAACTTCCTTCTTCGTCGAATCGCGCCACATGATCGACGCACATCCCTCGGGCGAGATCACCGAGTAGATGCTGTTCTCCATCATCAGCACGCGGTCTGCAACCGCGATCGCCAGCGCGCCGCCTGATCCGCCTTCTCCGGTGATCACGGTGATCACCGGAACATTCAGCCGCGCCATCTCGCGCAGATTCCGGGCAATCGCCTCCGCCTGCCCGCGCTCTTCCGCGCCCAATCCCGGGTACGCCCCGACCACATCGACCAACGTGAATATAGGCCGCTTAAACTTCTCCGCGATCTTCATCGCCCGTAATGCCTTGCGATAGCCTTCGGGATTTGGCGAACCGAAGTTGCGCCGGAACTTCTCCTTGTTGTCGCGGCCCTTCTGCGTCCCGACCACCAGGCACTCCTGCCCGCGGAAGCGAGCCATCCCGCAAACGATGGCCTGGTCATCGGCAAAACCACGGTCGCCGTGGATCTCGCTGAAGTCGGTGAAGACGCGATCGACATAATCCATCATGTACGGCCGTTGCGGGTGCCGCGCCAGCTCTACTTTCTGCCACGGCCCCATCTGCGAGGTAATTTGCCGCCGCAGCGCACCCACACGGTCGTGGAGATCGTGCAGCTGCTTACGCGCCGCCTGGTTGTCCCCGGCCGCCGACTCCAGCTCCGAGATCTGCTTCTCGATCCGTTCCAGTTCTGTCTGTGCTTTCGAAGTCGCTTCCATTTGGGGGGCCTTGGCTCCTGGCGAATCTACAAGGGTCTGGACCGCGGAGATCCAGTAATCGACAGCCGGCAATATTCCTGTCTTGACCAGCGCAGACTCTCGTTCGAGTGTCGCATTCTGCGCGGATTGATTCTTCGGAGCAGCCAACACAACTCCCCGGTTTCAAGTTTTTTCTTGGGGCCCCCCGGCAAGCGCCGCTTCTGCGATTGCTGGGGTCGTTAATCGATTGCTCGTACTGCGCCGCGGCCGCACAACTCTTCTACCCGCGCCACAAACGCGCGGTCCGCTTGAACATTATAGCTTTCCGCTTCCATCACGACTAGGAAGTCCCCCGCCTGCTCTAAATCGAACAACACCTTGGCGTTGCCTCTACATTCGCCAAATATGGTGTGCAGCGCATCGATCGTCCCCGGCGTCGCTCCTTCCAGCGGAACTTTCACCCGCAACTTCATCGGCAGCTTCGGTACCGCCGTCTCCAACGGGATGATATCGCTCACCATGATCTTCGGCGGATTCTCTTCTTCAATGCGGATCGAGCCCTTCACCAGCACTGGAACTTCCAGCTTCAGTTTTTCCACCAGTCGCTTGTAGTTGTCGCTGAAGCAAAGGAAGCTGACTGCCCCGTGCATGTCTTCCAGCGTTCCGAGCGCATACATGTCGCCCTTTTTCGACTTGGCGGCCTTCACACCCGTCATCACGCCACCAATGTAATACTCTTCTTTGCCGCTCGACGCTTTCATGTTCTTGAGGTCTTCGGTGTTCAGCGCGCGGAAATCCGCCAGCTTGTCTTTGTACTTCTCCATCGGATGTCCGGTGATGAAAAACCCGAGGATCTCTTTCTCGGAAGCCAGCCGCTGGTGCTCATCCCAATCGGGCACATTCGGCAACTGATCGTTCTCTTTGGTCGGCTTGTCGTCATCGAAAACGCCAAACAAGCCATGCTGGCCCGACTCCGCATCGCGCTGCATTTTCTGCGCGTGTTCGATCGACCGGTCAATTACGGCAAATAACTGCGAGCGTCGCCCGAGGTCATCCATTGCCCCGCTCTTGATCAGGGATTCGATCACACGCTTATTCAACAGCCGCAGATCAACCTTCTCGCAGACTTCGAAGAACGAAGAAAACTTTCCCGCCGCCGTGCGTGCTTTCACGATCGATTCAATCGCGTTATGCCCTAGATTCTTGATCGCCGACAGGCCGAATCGAATGGCCTCTCCATCCGGCGTGAAACTCGCGAGCGAGATATTCACATTCGGCGGCTCGACAGCGATATTCATATCGCGGCATTCGTTTATGTACTTCACCACGTCATCGGTGCTACCGCTGACCGAAGTCAACAGCGCCGCCATGAACTCAATCGGGTAATGCGTTTTCAGATAGGCCGTGTGATAGGCCAGCAGCGCATATGCGGCCGAGTGCGATTTGTTGAACCCGTATCCTGCGAACTGCTCCATCAGGTTAAAGATGTGGACCATCAGGTCCTTCGCGTATCCCCGCTCGACGGCGCCTTTTACGAAGCGATCGCGTTGCTTCTCCATCTCCTTGGGATCTTTCTTTCCCATCGCGCGCCGCAGCAAATCGGCTTCACCCAGCGAATAGCCGGCGAGCTTGTTGGCGATCTGCATCACCTGTTCCTGATACACGATGACGCCCAACGTCTCGCCCAGGATCGACTTCAGATCGTCGTGGAAATAATCGATCTTCGCCCGGCCCCACTTACGATTGATGAAGTCATCGATCATGCCGCCCTGGATCGGCCCCGGCCGGTACAGCGCGTTCAAAGCCGTCAGATCTTCGACGGTGTCGGGCTTATAGCGCCGAAGCACGTCGCGCATGCCCGAACTTTCAAACTGGAAGACGCCACTCGTATATCCGCTGTGGAAGATCCGCTCGTAGGTGCGCTTATCGTCGAGCGAAAGTTTCTCCAGCTCAACCTTCTCGCCCTTGGTCTGCGCGATCAGCTTCAGGGCATCGTCGAGAATCGTCAGCGTGGTGAGCCCGAGAAAGTCCATCTTCAACAGGCCCATCTTTTCGACTGCCTTCATGTCATAGGCAGTCACGATTTCGTCGTTCTTCGTACGATGCAGTGGTACTAGATCCGTCAGAGGCTGCGGCGCAATCACCACTGCGGAAGCGTGCACGCCTGAGTTGCGAACCAGGCCTTCGAGTCGCTTTGCGGTATCGATCAGTTCTTTGACCTGCGGTTCGTTCTCGTACGCCGTCGCCAGCATCGGCGAATCCTTCAGCGCCCCATCGATGGTGATGTTGATCGTCGTCGGCACCATCTTCGCCACGCGATCCACTTCCGCGTACGGAATATCCATCGCGCGGCCGCAGTCTTTAATTGCCGCCTTCGCCGCCATCGTTCCGAAGGTGATGATCTGCGCCACCTGGTCGCGGCCGTATTTCTCGGTCACATACTTGATGACCTCGCCGCGACGGTTCATGCAGAAGTCCACGTCGATATCCGGCATCGAGATACGTTCGGGATTCAAGAAGCGCTGGAAGAGCAGGTTGTTCTGGATCGGATCGACGTCCGTAATCGTCATCGCATACGCCACTAGCGATCCTGCGGCCGATCCACGTCCCGGCCCCACGGGAATGTGGTTCTCCCGCGCGTAGCGAATGAAATCCCACACGATCAGGAAGTAGCCTGGGAACTGCATCTTCTTGATCGTGTCGATCTCAAAATTGAGCCGTTCTTCGTATTCCGCAAACGAGTGTCGCAGTTTCCCTTGCGCCTGCAACTCGCGCATTAGGTTCGTGCGCTTCGCCATGCCCTCGCGCGCCACGTGCTCAAAGTAGCTGTCAATCGACATCCCCTCCGGCACATCGAATCGCGGAAAAGGATTCTTCACCTTCTCGAGCTTCACGTTGCAGCGCTCGGCGATCTCCATCGTGCGCCCGATCACTCGCTCGGCACCGTTGAATACCTGCGACATCTCGCGAGCGTTCTTCACAAAGAACTGGTTGGTCGAGAACTTCATCCGGTTGGTGTCGTGAATCGACTTCCCCGTCTGGATGCAGATCATTACATCTTGCGCGTGGCTGTCGTCCTCGCACAAATAGTGGCTGTCGTTGGTAGCCACCATCGGATACCCAAGCTCTTTCTCAAGATCGAACAGTCCCTGGTGAATCCGCTTCTCTTCTTCCAGCCCCTGGTCTTGTATCTCGAGATAGAAATTGTTCTTCCCGAAGATCTCGCCAAACGTCGTTGCTGCCGTCTTGGCCGCTTCGTACTTCCCTTCCGTTAGTCGCTCGGCAACTTCTCCCTTAAGGCAAGCCGAAAGCCCGATCAAGCCTTTGGAATGTTCGGCGAGATATTTTTTGCTGACGCGCGGTTTGTAATAGAACCCGTGCAGCGAAGCCTCGCTGACGATCTTGACCAGGTTGCGATACCCCTCATCGTTCTCCGCCAGCACGATCAGGTGGTTATATTTATCGCCCTCCGGCGCCGCCCGATGGTCGTCCTTCTGGCAGATATATAGCTCGCATCCGAGGATCGGCTTAATGCCCTTTTCCTTGGCGGCATTCGTAAAATGCACTGCCCCATAGATATTGCCGTGATCGGTCATCGCGACCGCTGGTTGGCCAAGTTCTTTCACGCGGGCAACAAGCTTCTCAACGTCGCTGGCGCCGTCGAGCATCGAGTAATCGGTATGCAGGTGCAGATGGACGAATTCTGAGGACATGAGGTCTATGTTCAATTTTAGTCGTTGAAATCGCGACTGGATACCGTCATCCGCGCTGCTCCTGTGGAATTCCCCGACAAAACCCCGTCGTCCAGAAAAAAGAAAGCCCCGGACCGTGGATTCCACAGTTCGGGGCATCGTTAGCTACGCTTCGTTACTCAGGCTTTTCGCTCTTATCCGGCTTAGGCTTCTCGTTGCTCTTCTCAGGAGCCGTGGGCTTCTCCTTGGGGGCAGCGTTGTTCGCCGGCTTTTCATTTTCACGAGCAGGCGGTGCCGCATTGCGATTCGCCGGTTCTGCCGGTCGACGAGCCCCTTCCGACTGCGGCATGCCTGCAGCCGATCCTGGCTCTGGCCGGCCAGTTTCCGGACGGCCGTTCTCCGGACGCGCCGTGCTCGGCTCCGTTCCTCTCGCACGCGTTCCGTTGTTTTCCGCGCCCGCATTCGAAGGCTTCGGAACATTCCGTTCGTTCGCCGTCGAGGGTGTCGTCGGCCGCGCTGCTTCGTTGCCGGCCGGCTTTGGAACATTCTGCTCATTCGCCGTCGAGGGTGTGGTCGGGCGGCCCGCTTCGTTGCCCGCCGGCTTCGGCGCGCCCTTCGCATTGGCTTTCGGCGTGTTCTTCGAATTCGCCTGCATCACCTTCGGGTCTACCCTGCCGCCCGCCGACTTCGCCGCGACTGCGTGGCTCATGTCACCAGGCTTCGAGGTCGCCGCGACTGCCGGCTTCCCGCTGTTGTTCTTCGCAAACATCTGTGGATTGCTCTTCGCGGCCTGCACTTGCTGTCTCTGGGCCGGCGTCGCTTCCACGTGATGTGCGCTGCGCGCCTGCGTTTGCTGCGCCGTTGGCCTCGCGTGCGTTCCGCCCTGACCACCGTTGTAGCTCACGCGATCGGCAGAATTGTTTTGCACTACCTGCTTGGTGTAAACGTTGGTGACGCGCACGCCACCGATGTTGTTCACTGCATTGTTGTAGTAGAAGTTGTTGCCCTGCCAGTAGCCGCCGGCATAGCCGTCGCCCTGGTAGCCGTATCCATAATCGACCCCGCCGTAATAACCGACGTCGTTGCCCCAATACCCATCGTTCCAGGCGTAGTTGCCGTCCTCGTCATCGCCCCAATATCCGGGCGTCCACAGTAAGCCTTCCTGCGGCGGCTGCACCCAGGTTCCGGGAACCCAGTAATAACCATCGTCGCTCCAGGCCCAATAGCCCGGGGTCCAGATGTAGCCAGACTCGGGAATTGGGGGCTGGTCATAAACCGGCAACGGTGGCGGCGCGACGCCGACGGAAACAGAAACCCCGAACTGTCCGAATGACACCCCAGTCAAGCCAAGCAACACAATTCCAAACAGTGCCAGGCGCATAAATCCACGAACCTTCATAACTCCACCTCGTGAGACGAGCAGTCTTTCGAAGGACGTTCAACGGCCGACTGTTCGCTACTAACCAACATGGAGGTGAGATTTCAGAACGCGGTTGTATCGATCACGCGACGGAGCTCAGCAATTCCACGAGCAGAGTTGCCGAAGACTACGGAGAGTCAGCTACTTTGAGAGAAATGTTTAGAAACCATGCAACTTCTGCAAGCCGGGTCGACAACAACTATACGAATACGTCCCGTTCCCCGCGCTTGATCCGCTCTAGCATCGCGGTCACGAACGCCTTCTGCGTCGGCGGCATCTTCTCCAGTTGCATATCGATCATGTGCAATCCCGCGACTTTCGTATCGCCGGCGGAATGATCGCATAGATATTCCAGCAGGGTTGTGAGTGCATTGGTATCGCAATTTCGCGACATCACGTGCGGATGGCTCGCCATGTTCTTGAAGTTCGCACCCGTCCGCCCAACGCGATAGCAAGCAGTACAGAAAGAAGGAACGAACCCGAGATCCGCCACCTCCCGCACGATCTCGTTCAACGGCCTGTGATCTCCGGCTTCGAGTTTCCCCGCATCATGATCGATTTCGTGCTCCGAGTAGTTCCCCGGATCGGTGTGGCTTCCCGCCGACATCTGCGAAACACCCAACCCCAGGCCTTTGCGCCGCAGCTCCGCCGGCTCTCGCGTCGACATCACCAAGCCCGTGTACGGGACCGCCAACCGCAATAGCGCAACAATCTTGAGGAAGTCGTCGTCACTGACCGCGTGAGTAGGTTTCGCCGCGACCGCAGAACCGACGGCTGGTTCCATCCTCGGCACGCTGATCGTGTGCGACCCCACCCCGAACGTTCTCTCCAACTCGCGTATGTGCTGTAAAAGCGCGAGCGTCTCCCATCGCCAGTCATAAAGTCCGTAAAGAACGCCCATGCCCACATCGCCAATGCCGCTCGCCATCGCGCGATGCATGACCGTGGCACGCCAGTCGAAGTCCGCCTTCTTGCCGGACTTATGCACCGCTGCATACGTGGGCCGGTGGTAGCTTTCCTGGAAGCACTGATACACCCCGAGATTCGCTTCACGCAGCGCATAGAACTGCTCTACCGTCGGTGGCGCAACGTTCGCATGGACGCGCCGTATCTCGCCATTGCCGGACTTGGTCGCGTAAATCGTGGCAATCGAATCCAGCACATATTGAAAATCGTTCTTCGGATACGCCTCGCCCGCCACCAGCATTACCCGCTTATAACCTTGTTCGATCAGGATGCGCGTCTGCTCGGCGATCTCTTCTTGACTGAACCACCGTCGACGCACCTCTTTGTTTTCGTTCCGCAACGCACAGTACGAGCACTCGTTGGTGCATAAGTTCGAGATATAAAGTGGGGCGAACAAAACCACACGTGAACCGTAAATTCCGTGCTTCACTGCGCGCGCCGCTTCGTACATCTCTTCGCGCAGCTCGCCATCGGCATGCATCAGCACCGCGGTTTCGCGCAGTGTCAGTCCCGCCATCGATAACGCTTTTTCCACGCAATCGCGAACCATGAAGCGGTCGGCGCGACTCGCCTGCTTCAGCGCAATTTCAATCTCATGTTCGTCAATGAAATCTGCCACAGACTTGATATTCATTTCCTCCTATCATCGGAGTCCGCGAACATCGTGTCTGTGATACAGCGCACATCCGCCCGGCTGGCGAACGTCGGTTACAATCGCGCAAGCGATGCAAGAGAAAGCCATCTCCGTGGACCCGGCCCACCTTTCGGACCATGAAATCCGGCAGGAATCGAAATCTGCCCTTGCCATCACGGCACCATGGCTACTCCGTTCGCGTTACGCATTTCTGGCAGCTTCGGCCGTCCTGCTTATACCCTGCTTCTGGCACCAGCACATTGAGGCGTGCGACCTCGGGAGTCATATCTACATCGCATGGTTGACCCAAGCTGTCTCCCAGGGATATTTGCCCGGCCTGCATCTCGTGCATCAGCACACCAATGCCTTCTTCGATCTTCTTTTGAGTGGTCTCTTCCCGTATTTCGGACCCACTGGCACTGAGCGCGTTGCCGTGGGATTCTGCGTGCTGATTTTTTTCTGGGGAGGTTTCGCCTTTGCTTCTGCCGCCGCACGACGCCCCGCATGGACCGTCGCTCCCCTGCTTGCGATGTTCACCTATGGCGTCATCTTCCACTGGGGATTTTTTAACTGCTATCTATCCGTGGGACTCTCGCTCCTCGCGCTTGCCCTGGTTGTCGGCGGCACCGGCAAAGATTTCATCGCTATTCCCCCGCTGCTCGCGCTGGCTGCTTTCGCCCATCCACTCGGCGCAGCCTGCTTCGTAGCACTGGCTCTCTACCTTGCTGGCCTACGATGGCTCCCCGCGAATTACCATCTCGCGCATTCTCTGGCCATCCTCGCGTTTTCCTTCGCCGTACGCTTGTATCTCGTGCGCCATCTCGAAGTACTCCCCCGAGAGACCAACAAATTTTGGCTCTTGGGCGCGGACCAATTGCTGGTATTCGGTCGCGAATATTTCTGGCTCGCCCTCGCGACTTTTTCGCTCTGCGTCCTCGCCGCGGTCCTTGCGCTGCGCAAGCGACAGTTCAGCACGATCGCACCGTGGCTTTATTTCTATCTCACCATCGCGCTCGTCATCGGCTTCCTCCCGGGCGGCTTCAACAGCCCCCACTCCTTCGGGATGATGGGCTATCTTCCCGACCGCGGATCGCTCTATTCCGCCATCGCTCTCGCAGCGCTCATCGCCTGCTGCCGCCCGGGACGATGGTTTCCCATCGCATGTTCTGTTCTCGGATTGCTCTTCTTCGCCGCGATTTACCGTGATACCGGCACCCTACAAAGACGGGAAACGAAAGTCGCCGAACTCGTTCGCTCCCATCCCGGAGCCCGCGTGTTCTCGTATTACCCCACGATTCCGCATTGGCGCATCCACGAACAACACGACGTCGCCCGCGCCTGCGTCGGCGTCTGTTATGACTACACCGACTACGAACCAAGCTCCATGCAATTTCGTCTGCAGGCAGATGACGAGAACCGCATAGTGCAAGTAGATCAGGATGCTCTCGATGCAATGCAGGACGGAAGTTACATCGTGCAACCACGCGACCTGCCGCTTTTCGAGGTCTATCAATGCGGACCGAACGTCACCGGCCTCTGCATCGCCGCACTCCGCGCCGGCCAAAAAACCGGCGACGTCCCAGGCATCACCGCCGCGCCGTAGGGGATGCAATCGAAAAGGCGTGCCGTGAAGCACGCCTCTCCAGTTATTTCTTCTTTTTCGCCGGAGGCTTCTTCGCAACCGGCTTCTTCGCAACCGGTTTTGCCGGAGCTTTCTTCGCAGACGCAGCCTTCACCGCTACCTTCTTAGGCGGCTCATGTTTCGCAGTTTGCTTCTTCGGCTCCGGCACCTTTGCAGCTACCTTCGCCGGCGCAGCCTTCGCGGGAACCGCCTTTGCCGGTGCTGCTGCAACCGCTTTTGCACCCGCTATTTTCACTGGAGCCTTCGCAGCCACGACTACCGGCGCTGCTGGTGCAGGTTCCGCAGCCTTCGGCTTCCGTCCGCGTTTTCCAGCCTCTGCCGGNNGGTGCGTACGGCTTCAGGAATTTCAAAATGTCGTTGTGCGACCGCAGCTTGCCATCGAGCAGCAACAAGAACGCTTCATCCGCGATCTTCGGATACTCCGGCAACTGCGGCGTGATCAGCAGCTCCGCCATTTCTGGGAACGGCAACTTCTCGCGTACCTGTCGCCACTTGCCGAAGAAATTCTTGATCTTCTCCTGCACCGCGGCTTGCCGACCCGTCACGCTCAAGAACAGCAATGCCTCCGGCGAAGCATTGCTCAACAGCTTCCAGGTTCCCGAAACTGTGTTCGCTTCTTTGCCGGATAGTCGTTTCGCCAAGTCTTTCGCGCCATCTTCCAGATGCTTCCATGCATGCACGAAATCGCGGCGCGGCAGCATCTTCTGGATGTCGCTTACATCCTTCTCGCCGAGTTTCTTAGTCATGAAGTACATGACCGCCGGCGAGGCATCCACGCTGATTCCAAAATCCATCATCTGCTGGCGTGTCTTCAACAACTGGTTCAATTCCGGCGATTCCAACTTCGCCACCGACCAGTGCGGATGCAGCACCTTCAGCCAGCCTTCTTTCTCCAGCGCTCGCACAATTTCGATCGGATTATCTTCGCGGGCTACTTGCTCCAGCTCATACCCGACGGCATCCTTGTTGATGCTGTCGATGTAATTCCCTTCCTTCGCCGACTCGTACCGCGCCTGCGTCCGTTCTTCCAGCGGCCAATGAAAGCGCGCCGAGAACCGAGCCGCCCGCAACAATCGCGAAGGCTCTTCGTAAAACGCGTAGTTGTGTAGCACCCGCAGGACTTTCGCCTCCGCGTCCGCCACTCCATTGAACGGGTCCGCCAGCAATCCTCTCGACCCCGGGTTCAACGACAGCGCCATCGCGTTCACCGTAAAATCCCGCCGCCGCAGATCTTCGTTGATGGTCGAAGGCTCAATCTTTGGAGTTTTGCCCGGCTTCTCGTAGGTCTCTGCGCGCGCCATGCTCAACTCTGCGCGCACATTGCCCGGCAAAAGCAGATGCATCGTCCTGGTGGCTTCTTCTACGCCATGCACCGACACGCCCGCTTTTTCCAAATCTTTCTGCAATTTAAGCGGATTCCCTTGAACCGTCAGGTCAATATCCCGGATGGGAAATCCAGTGATGAGGTCGCGCAGCGCGCCGCCCGTCAGGTAAATGTTCATTTCGTGGGCGCGCGCCACGTCGGTGATGAGCGTCACTGCCTTTTGTTGATCAGGCGTGAGCCGTGTTTCCATTGCGTAAATGTAATCAGCCATTAATCTTACGTCCCCATCGGGGCGGAAAAACACGCGCCTCGTAGTTCGCGCCGCTCACAGGCGGCACACTCCAGTTCCGTCGGGGAACTTTCCTTCTCCGGCTCCCTGGGGAACCGTCTCTGCCTTTATCTAAGTGACTGAAATAAAGATACTTAACAAAAGTGCACAGAAGACGCGGCAACAGCGGAACGATAACACAACGTTTACGTTTTGGCTACAAAGTTGATTTCATAGGAGATAGCTAACGAAAAAGGTGCGAGAATCACTAGCAGCCGTACCCCTATGGATAGCGGTCCGGCGAGCACCTCCACCATGGCCTCTACCCACAAAAAAGTCGTCGTTCGCAAGCTTGATCGCGACAGCCTCAACGGTTTTGTCGGCGCGCATTTCATCAGCGACGGCAAACTCGAGCTGCTGAACACCGCCGGCAACGTTGTGCTGCTCGATCTTCGCGACGTAAAGGGCGTCTATTTCGTTCGCGACTTCAACGACTCCGAGGATCTCACCCGCAAGACCTTCACCACCCGCCCGCGAGCCGAAGGCCTCTGGGTCCGTCTCAAGTTCCGCGACAACGACGTAGTCGAAGGCCTCATGCCGAATGACTTAATGCAGATCGGCGCTGAAGGCTTTCTGATCAATCCGCCCGACACGCGCTCCAACACCCAGCGCATCTTCGTCCCACGCTCCGCTCTCACCGAAATGACCGTCCTCGGCGTAATCGGCGAACGCGTTCGCCGCAAACCCACCGACGAACTCCAAGTCCCCATGTTCTCCGAATAATCATCGCTCCGGTTTCCTCACCACATTCAAACGCTCATCATCGCCTCTTCCCCCTTTTGGCTTTTCTCCGCGTCTCCGTGCCTCCGTGTTAGGTGTTCCCGAAGGCAGGTGTTCTCGTAGAATCTCTTCATGAAACTCACCGAAGTCGCTCAGCGTCTCGGCGTCACCATCGACAACTGCCCGTCTCCTGACCAAATTGAAGTCACCGCCGTCACCGGCATTGAAGACGCTGGCGAACACGATGTCACCTTCGTCTCCAACCCGCGCTATGCCGCTGCCGCCAAGACAACCAAGGCCGCAGCCGTCATCGTGAGCGAAGACTTCACCGCTGGAAAAATTCCGCTCCTGCGCAGCAAGAATCCCTACCTGACATTCGCGAAAGCCATCGAGCTCTTCTATCAGGCACCGAAGTACGCGCCGGGGATTCATCCGACGGCCGTCATCGCTCCCACCGCGAAGATCGGCGCGAACGCCTGCATCGGTCCCTATGTGGTGATTGAAGACAACGTCGTCATCGGTGACAACTGTGTCCTCCGCGCTCACGTCGTGATCTACGAAGGCGTCACCATCGGCAACAATTTCTTAGCCCACGCGCATTCCGTCGTTCGCGAACACTGCCGCGTCGGCAACAATGTCATCCTGCAGAATGGCGTCGTAATCGGTGCCGACGGCTACGGCTTCGCCCGCGATGGCGAAGGCTGGTACAAGATCGCCCAATCCGGCCGAACCATTCTCGACGACAACGTCGAAGTCCAGGCCAACTCCACCGTCGATCGCGCCTCCATCGGCGAAACCCACATCTACGCCGACGCCAAGATCGACAACCTCGTCCAGGTCGGCCACGGCTCCAGTGTCGGCGAACACAGCCTGCTCTGCTCGCAAGTCGGTCTCGCCGGGTCCAGCCACGTCGGCAAGAATGTCATCCTCGCCGGACAAGTCGGCGTCGCCGGCCATCTTCACATCGGCGACGGAGTAATCGCAGCCGGCCAAACCGGCGTCCAGAACGACATCGAGCCCAACCGCCGCATCGGTGGCTCTCCGTCGTTCGACCACAAACAGTGGATCAAGGCCTGGCAGGTATATACCCGGTTACCGGAGTTAGCCAGGGAACTCCGAAAACTTGCATCCAAGAAAGATGAATAGCTGCCGGATTTCATTTGAGACCACGGCACCGTTGTTTTACAGTCAGTTAAATTCAAGCGCCTAGGCCCAGCATTCCCCCAGCATGGACGAGCAGACCTCGAACGAAACCGTCATCTCCATCAACTCCGCCCCCAAGCCGATTCGCGTTCTGCTGCTCGACGATAGCCACGAAAACCTGGTCCTCCGCTCCGTCATCCTTCGACAGAAGGGTTATGACGTCGTCACTACCGCCTCCATCGAAGAAGCCGAAGCCAAGCTCGACGCGATCGATATCGCCGTCCTCGACTACCATCTCGGGCACGGCAAGTTCGGCACCGAAGTCGCCGATTCCCTTCGCCGCAAACGTCCCCAGGTTCCCATCATCATTCTCTCCGCCACCCTCGAACGCCGTTTCGGTGGTGTTGCCGATATGCATTTGCTGAAGGGCTACAGTTCCGTCGATGACCTCGTCAACGCCCTCCGTTCTTTCGAAGCCAAGAAGCGTGGCAAGCCCGTCGTCGTCGATGCCCGTGATTTCTTCTACTCCCGCATCGCCATGGCCATGGGAGAAGACGTCGTTCTGGAAATCATGGACCGCGATGGCGTCTGGCAATATGTGAACGACTACTGCGCTGCCGTGCTTGAAAAGAAGCGCTCCTGGTTTGTCGGCGAGAATCTCTTCGACACCTATCCCCAGATCAGCGGCGAGTGGCGCGAAATCATCCGCCAGGTCGCCGATACCCGGGAGACCTACATCGACCGNNGTCATGACCGCTCGTCTCATCCAGAAAAAGAAGTAACCCTGTCATCTTGAGCGAAGCGTGCGCAGCACGCGGAGTCGAAAGAAAGACCCCTATCGCCAAGATGATCTTCAGGAATTGTCATGGTGAGCTGCGAATCCATCTTGCGTTTTGCCGAGAACTACCTTCCCGCCTGATGACACCCCTCCCGCTCTCGTTCGCCAACCTGCCCTCTGCCCGCAGGGCGCTTTTTCTTAGCCCACGGCTGCAGCCGTGGGAAAGCAGTTCAAAACGAACCCGAGCGAGGTCGGGCCGAAGGCCGACGAGCCGTGTTCCTTACATAACCGAGCGAACCTTTTGACGTGAGCACAAGCAACTTGCGCTTTTGACGTGAGGTGGAGCGGCGCTTCAGCGCCGCATTCGCGTCTCTCAAAAAATCGGCTTTAGCCGCTGGGGTTACTCTCCCCTGTCATCTTGAGCGAAGCGTGCGCAGCACGCGCAGTCGAAAGATCCCTATCCCCAAAAACACTCTCTCGGACTTGTCATCCTGAGCGAAGAACGCGCAGAGCAATGCGCGTTCGCAGCCGAAGGATCTTGCGGTCTGCCCGCCTGGGAATCCATCTTGCGTTTCCGTACGCCCCGAACTCTCCTCTACTGTTTCCCCAAAGCTATGCATTACACTCTCCCCATCCCATGACCCAGCTCTCCATCCGGCCCGGCGACAAGTTCATCTCCAACTACTACGAAGTACTCACTCGTTCCGGCCAACTACACTTCGACCATGAAGGCAACGTACGCGGCGCCTTTCAGGCCGTACTCCGCGCCTGCGCAAAAAGAGTCTCCTGGGACCTCGTCACCGAATTTCCCATCAAGGCCTCGAAAACCACCCTTCGGGTCGACGGCGCCCTCCTCGACGAATCCCGCCTCGTCCGCGGCATGTGGGAAGCCAAGGACGAACGCGACGACCTCGAAAAAGAAGTCCGCAAAAAGCTCAATCTCGGCTACCCCGGTCGCAACATCCTCTTCCAGGCTCCGCAAAGCGCCATCCTCGTCCAGCACGGCCAGATCGCCCGCAAGGAAGACATCTCCCAGCGCGACGCCCTCGTCGATGTGCTCAAAGACCTCTTCGAGTACCGCGACCGCCACATCATGGATTGGGAGGACGCGGTCGCCCGCTTCAAGGAAGAGGTTCCCGAACAGTCCCGTGCTCTCAAAGAACTGATCGATCGCGAGCACAAGAAGAACGCGGCCTTCCGCGAGGCCTTCGCCGCCTTCGTCGAAACCTGCCGCGCCTCCCTCAATCCCCAGATCACGGACGAAGCCGTCGAGAAGATGCTCGTCCAACACATCCTCACCGAGCGCATCTTCAGCCGCGTCTTCCAGAACGACGATTTCCGCACCCGCAACGTCGTCGTCGCCGAACTCGAAAAGGTCGTCACCGCCCTCATCAAGGGATCGTTCAACCGCCACGACTTCCTGCGCTCCCTCGACCCGTTCTACAAGGCCATCGAAACCAGCGCCGAACAGGCGAGCACCTACGAAGAAAAGCAGACGTTCTTAAATACCGTGTACGAGCGCTTCTTCCAGGGCTACTCGCCGAAAGAGGCCGACACCCACGGCATCGTCTACACCCCGCAGCCCATCGTGGACTTCATGGTGCGCAGCGTGGACGACATCCTCAAGAAGGAGTTCGGCAAATCTCTCGCCGACCACGGCGTCCACATCCTCGACCCCTTCGTCGGCACCGGCAACTTCATCGTCCGCATCATGAAGCAGATTGCCCAGACGAAGAAGTCGGCGCTCAAGTACAAGTACGAAAACGAGCTCCATTGCAATGAAGTCATGCTCCTGCCGTACTACATCGCCAGCATGAACATCGAGCACGAGTTTCTGGAGCAAACCGGTGAGTACAGGCCGTTCGAAGGCATTTGTCTAGTCGACACATTTGAATTGGCGGAGCCTGAGCAAGGGGCTCTCAGTTTCATGTCCGAAGAAAACACCGCTCGCGTGAAGAAGCAGAAAGAAGCGCCAATCTTCGTAGTGGTGGGGAACCCGCCTTACAACGCTAATCAGCAAAACGAGAACGCGAACAATAAGAATCGCAGATACCCGGTCGTTGACAGGCGTGTCTCCGAAACTTACGTTCATGACTCTCGAGCAACAAATAACAACGCGCTATCCGATCCATACGTGAAGGCGATCCGCTGGGCATCCGACCGGATCGGGAAAACGGGTATCGTCGCATTGGTAACCAACAACAGCTTCGTTGACGACGTTGCGTTCGACGGTATGCGCAAACACCTTCTTGCGGACTTCACCTCAATTTACGTGCTGGATCTCGGCGGAAACGTCCGCAAGAATCCGAAATTGTCAGGAACTACGCACAACGTATTTGGAATTCAGGTGGGCGTGAGCATCAGTCTTCTTGTCCGAACGCCAGAAAGATTGGACGGGAAGGTTCACTACCTGAGATTCGCCGAAAACGCGACACAATTCACTAAACTAGAGGCGCTTGAAACTTTCGGCAGCTATGAAGGAGCGCCTTGGACCCTGCTGGTGCCGAATAACAATCGATAGCTCAGTGGTGATGCTGACGAAGAGTATTCCCAACTCGTGCCGGTGAGCGACAAAGATTCCAAAACTGGTAATTGCGACCCGTGTGCGATCTTCCTCGATTACAGTCGGGGGGCTGAAACCGGCAGAGATGAGTGGCTGTTCAATTTCGACAGAGCATCGCTGACACGAAATGTACGAGTCTTATCGGAGACATACAATCACGAACGGTTGCGCTGGCACGCACGTGCAGACAGCAAAGCCAATCTTGATGCTTTCCTGACATACGACGAAAAGAGGATCAAGTGGACAAGTAGTTTGAAACAGTCTCTTGAGGCTGGTGTAGCGGCTTCGGTGTCCCCTGAAGAGATCGTCGAATCGCTGTATCGGCCATTTACAAAATCGCTCCTCTACTTCGCAACTCCGTTCGTACATCGCCAAGGCCGCCTGCCTTGGATTTTTCCGAGAGGCAATCACGTGGGCAATGCCGCCCTCGCGATTACTTGCCACTCGCAGGTCCCGTTCTCGACAATCGCAGCCGACTGTATCCCTGCACTTGATGTCGGCGGTCGTCCCACCCAGTGCTTCCCTTTCTACACGTACGACGAAGACGNNTTAAGCGCGAACTTCCCCGCATCCCTTACGCGCCGGATTTCAAATCCTCCGCCGAAGCCGGAGAAAAGCTCGCCGAATTGCACATTAATTACGAAAAACAACCGCAATTTGCGCTGAATGAGATCGAAAATCCCAAGGAAAAACCCACCTATCACGTCGAAAAGATGCGTTTGAGCA
This sequence comes from Acidobacteriaceae bacterium, assembly GCA_003151155.1. GTDB lineage: Bacteria > Acidobacteriota > Terriglobia > Terriglobales > Acidobacteriaceae > Korobacter. The sequence goes on along the minus strand of PLWX01000117.1, from coordinate 96,680 downwards.
AAGATAAATCCACGCTTTTCTACAACGACTTCCTCACCCTCACCGGAATCCCCGCCGAGGCCTTCGAATACCGCCTGGGCAATCGCTCCGCCCTCGAATGGATCATCGACCAATACCAGGTCTCCACCGACAAGCGCAGCGGCATCGTCAACGATCCCAACCGCGACGACGACGAGCAATACATCCTCCGCCTCATCGGCCAGGTCATCCACGTCAGCCTCGAAACCATGAAGCTCGTCAAATCCCTCACGACGCTCGGCCTCGAAGCGAAGGCCTTGGCCGCCGAAAAGTAAGCGCCGGGTGCCCCATCTAAGCTCGCCTCTTTCGGCGGGCTTAGGTGGGTCTAATAAGACCCGCCGCAGGCGCCTTCAAATACGCCTCGAACCCGCAATCTGGCCTTATCCTTCTCATCACACACCACACCGTGTCTCCCATCACTTACTTCGTGACACGACTCCCGTTACCGTGCGCAAGTGGGGCATTCCCATAGGGTGTTCTCGTTCTTTGAAATCATGCCCCGAGCTTAAGCTAAGTCTTTGCTTTAGAAGAATTTACCTGCAACCCTTACGGCCCGAAGAATTTACAAGTTTTCCACAGTCTAAGCTGCTGAAAACAAGAGTTCGACTAGGGGAGGGGGAGGGGTACATACCGCTTGAAGTCTTGTCGGATTGCAAAGATCGAGAGCACCTCGAATATCCTCTGGAAAATCGCAAGTAGCAGAACGTTTTCTCGCATTTCGCCTGTACACTGGCAGCCAAACGTTTACGAGATTGCAGAAATTGCTGATGCTTTCCAGCAAGGCAAGACCTTTCGTGCGCTCCGTCTTTTGCTAACCTCATGCTGCCAGCCGTTACAATACGGAGACCAAGAAGACAGCTCTGCGCTCAGGATTCCCTTTCCATGGATAAACTCGTAATTCGCGGCGGCAACCCGCTGCTCGGCACCATCCGCGTAAGCGGCGCAAAGAATGCCGCCCTGCCTGCTATGGCCGCGGCGCTTCTCACCGAAGAACCGGTGATCCTCGAAAACATTCCCCAGGTCCGCGACATCATCACCGAACGTAATCTTCTGGCTGCCATGGGCGCCGAAGTCGAACTCGGCTACGGACGCGCCCAGCATCGCACCACCCTGTGCTGCCGCCATCTCGTCAATCCTGAAGCCTCCTACGAACTGGTGAAGACCATGCGCGCCTCCACGTTGGTCCTCGGTCCGCTCGTAGCGCGCACCGGCGAAGCCCGCGTTTCCCTTCCCGGCGGATGCGCGATTGGCGCTCGCCCTATCGATCTCCACATCAAAGGCCTCGAGAAACTCGGCGCCGAGATCACCCAGGAGCACGGATACATTAAGGCGCAAGCCAAACGTTTAAAGGGTGCGCACATCGTCTTTGAGAAGATCACCGTCACTGGAACCGAAGATCTGCTCATGGCCGCAACTCTCGCCGACGGCGATACCGTCATGGAGAATTGCGCGCGCGAACCCGAAGTCACCGATCTCGCCAACCTTCTCGTAAAAATGGGCGCCAGGATCGACGGCATCGGAACCTCTACTCTCAAGATTCACGGCGTAGAGAAACTGCACGGTGCGAAGCACCGCATCATTCCCGATCGCATTGAGGCTGGGACGTTCATCATCGCCGGCGCTCTCACCGGCGGCGACCTCATGATCCAGGGCTGCGACCCGAGTCACCTCGGGGCGCTCCTCTCCAAACTGGAAGAGAACGGCGTGAAACTCCGCGTCAACAGCGACACGGTCCGCGTGATGGGCGACAGCCAACTCAAGCCCAGTGACATCACCACCGAGGAGTACCCCGGCTTCCCCACCGACATGCAGGCCCAGTACATGACCCTGGCCACCCAGTGCGAAGGCACATCGGTAGTCGTCGAAAACATTTTCGAGAATCGTTTCATGCACGCCCAGGAACTGGTTCGCATGGGAGCGAACATCAAGATCGAAGGCCGACGCGCCATCGTTCGAGGCAGGACGCCGTTAAGCGGCGCGGCAGTTCAGGCGAGCGATCTCCGGGCTTCCGCATCTTTGGTGATCGCGGCACTCGTTGCCGAAGGCGAAACTATCATCGATCGCGTCTACCACATCGATCGCGGCTACGAGCACATCGAAGAAAAGCTGCGCAACGTGGGCGCCGAGATCAAGAGAATCGGTGAGCTGTTCCCTCGGAAAGCTTCACCTGTCGCCGTTTCCTAGAACATTCCATTATAGGATCATCGCCTCAACGACGATCCTCTATGCTCACCAATCAGCAACTCTCAGGTTGCCTCTTTTCACGATATTTTCCTCTCGTTCAACCGACAGCACCGACGTGCAACACGGCATCTATCTGGATGCGCTGCTTTCGTGCCGTTTCTTTGAGGGAGGAAACACCACATGAAGAACATCCACTTATTTGCCTTAACACTGGCAGCGGTTCTCACCGCCGCTCCCGCGTTTGCCCAGCAGGATACCGACAAACCTGCTGAGGCTCCCAAAGCTCAGCAGGAACCTGCCGAGAAAGACAAAGCGGTAAAGCCGGAACACGGTTCCGTGAAGACTCAGGAAGCCGGTCAGGAAAAGACCAAGCCGGAGGCCCACGAGTCCAAGATCCCGCAGTCAGACCGCGAACCTGCCGTGAAGAATGAAAGCGGAGACCATCGAGATGCGAATCGAATGCCGCAAACCGACCAGGAGCCCGCAGCGCAGGGCCGCGAGAATCACGAGACTCGCGGTAACGGCTCCGATCGTGACCGCAGTGCGCAATACCACTTCAAAGGCGACGAGAAAGCCAAGTTGCGCTCCTCGTACAAAGGCATTGATCGCGTGAATCGTGGCCAGCGCGTGACCATCGTGCAGCAGCAGGTGCTGCCAGTCGAAGTGCGGACCCGTATCGAACCGGTTCCGGTGGAAGTTGTCGGCTACCTTCCCCCGGCCCCCGAGGGCTTCGCCTTCGGCTTCGTCGACGGTTACTGCGTCGTGTATGACCCAAACACCTTCTTCGTGATTGAGGTTTTAGACCTCGACTAACGATCGCAACTTCGATGAGCCCGGCTTCGGCCGGGCTTTTTTCGGTACTCACTTGGTTCCTTTTTGAGCGCATACGATCCCGCAAGGTTAGAATGCGCACGTACATCTTTGACAACCGAGTCCAACTTCGACCCGACATAGCCAACGGGAACCAGGAGTGATATGTACGATAATTCGAATTTGGAAGTCCGCTGCCGCGCCCTATGGGCTGAGGTGCTCTGCGCTCTCGAATCTCGCGTCTGCTCGATCAATGATTACGTTCGCGATTCGCGGAGCCACTTGGATTGCCAGATGCTTGATGCAAACACCGTCCAAATTGGCCATCCTTCCGCAAACCGTTCCGTTATCTCGGTTCTCGATCTCACCGAACACTCCATTCACATCAACGAGTTCCATGGCGAAGAGCTCTGCACGAGCAGCAAGCTTCCGTTCGCTCTGCTCGGCGATGGGAAAGTCTACGTCACAGCCGGACTCTCGCTGATGGGCGATCCGATGGCGGTCGCTCGACAGATGATGTCAGTACTCCTGCCTGACGAGAGGGTGGCATCGGAGGCCGACGTCGACGAATACCGTTCCTGGGCTTCCGCGATCATCACGGAGCGCGTTCCGCGCATCCCCCTACGCCTACCCATCGAGATCCAAACCGAAAACGCGATCCACCCGGCATCCACCCTTGATGTAACAACCGTGGGAGTAAAAATACAATCCACCGCTCCGCTTGATCGCGGAAATTACGTCACCGTCTTTCGTGGAACACTGGGGTCCTTCTTTCGCGTCGTGTGGACTAAGAAAAACGAAGAAGGCATATGCGCGGGCTTGGTCTGCCTAAATCCCCCGTTGGAATGGGCGGAAAACGTCGTCTAGCTAGCTCGCTTAGGGTTTCGAAAGCCCGGCACAACTTGCCGGGCCTTTTTTTATGACCGACGGTTAGGCAGCTCTGCGTCGCTCCATACGGCGTTGGCTCAAACGCATGGGCGGCTCCTCGACTTCATCGGAATCTTCGTCGCGATCGTGGCTCTGAACGCTGGCTGGCCACGGCTCGTCGACGCCGAGCAGTCCTAGAGTGCCTCCCAGCAGCGCCATATTCTTCATGAAATGGATCATTTCGTTCTGCTTTTGATTTGGATCTTTTTGGTTCCAGAAATCATGCATGATCGGAGAAACCGTCGCCAGAAATCCCAGGATTGAGAGTGCACCCAACCTCGGCTTTGCTCCGAGCAGGATGCTAGCGCCGCCAGCCGTCAGCGCAACGCCCGATGCGAGTACCGCTGCTTCCGGCATTGGCACGTTTTTAGCCTTGGCATACTGCGCTATCTGTTTGTAGTCCTTAAGGTGATTAATGCCGTTGTAAAGGAAGAATCCTCCAAAGATCACGCGCCCGAGCAGAAATGGTGCTTTCATAATCGCCTCCAATACCAATCCTTTGGATTCGTACTACCTGTTGATGGGTGGCCCATCGCTTCAATTCCGAAACGGTTGTGACCCGTACCCCGCTCTGCTAACGTTGTTCCATCCTGGAGGTACGAATGGGTGCTCGGAGATTCAGCAGGGTGTCTGCCGTGTTTTTGTTCTTAGCAATTTCAGTCGCTGCTCAAAATGATCCGGCCAGAGCTGCACCGGCGTTGTCTCCGACGGCTAGATTGGCAGCCGCTAAGACAGCGTATTTGAAGAATGCAGGCGGGAGCGAGATCCCATTCAACGTGATTAGCGAAAGCGTTGAGGGTTGGGGACGCTTCCAAATCGTTGGCACTCCAGAAAAAGCAGACATCATCATCGAAGTCACCGCGCCGGAAACCAATAGCGGCATTGCGATTTCCAGCGGCACGTCGACTGATCCTCGCACTGGCCTGCCGGCAGAATCGACGACGAGCACCCGCGAATTACAGGTGGAACGCATCAATCTCATCGTCTATGACGCACGAAGTAAGATGGCTCTTTGGTCCGCGTCGGAGCAGCCTAAGGGCGGCCTGAGGCACAGAAGTCGCCAGGACAAAGTTGTCGAAGCGTCTCAAAAGCTGGTCAGCAAGTTTCGCGAACGCGTCGAGCCCGAACCGGCGAAATAGGGGTGCTGTCAGACCACCAGTCAGCGCAACCATCATCGCTCCAGCCAAACTTGCGCATCCGTCCGGATTACCACTCCTGTGGGATAGGACCGCACGCTTTCGTCCATCATCGTAGGGGCACCATGTCGTCGGGTCCGCCTCTTGCTCACAATGCTCGCTGGACTTTCATTGGGCCTACGGTTGCCGGGATCGTCCTCAGCATGCTCGCGTCCTTCTGGATGCCATGGGAACGCGTGCACCCAAACGATGCTGGTTTGCGAGAATCTCTTGGCTACGCGCCGTTCTGGTCACATCAGTTCGACAATATCGTGGGTGCTCGAATCGACTGGTTTTCGTTTTTCATTAATCTCGCGGTCATCTGGGTCGTCTCTATTGCCGCTGCTCTAATGCTCAAGGTGAACGCTTCCCACGATTAGCCCTGTAAACCACGGGGACGCATAAACACCCACCCTAGTGACTCCAATCACCGCATGTTCGGCGGCATTCATCCAGAATATCTGACGAATGTACTGAACGGAGAAGTCATGGAACCGTATCGACTGCACCTATTCGTTTGCGCTCAGCAGAAGCCAGAAGGCGTCCCCTGTTGCCCGAAGAGCGGCGCATTTGCCGTACTGGAAGCGATTGATCGCGAAGTGCAGGCTAGCGGCCTCGACAATGACGTTCAGCTGACAACCAGCGGATGCATGGGCCTCTGCGATGAAGGCCCGATAATTGTCGTGTATCCAGAAGGCGTGTGGTACCGCAAGGTGCAACCCAGCGACGCGCGGGAGATTGTGACCGCCCATCTTAAGGATGGCAAGCCTGTGGCACGTCTGGTCTGGAGTGACGCCATTGCGATGAAGACAATGTCCATCGACCACCGCGATAAATATCGCGCCATGATGGCGATGCGCGAGAAGTCAGGAATGATTCCCGACCGACTCGACACGATGCTGCGAAGTTATATGGCGAGTCGCGCACTTTTGACAGCGCTTGAAATCGACCTGTTCACTGCGATCGGCGACGGTGCAACGGCGACCGTGGCAGCCGCTCGTTGCAAAATCAGTGTTCGCGGCGCAGACGCGCTAATGAATGCTCTCGTCAGTCTCGATCTGCTCACCAAATCTTCCGATACCTTTCACGATTCCCCGGAGTCGACCCGCTACTTCACCGAGGGCTCTCCTAACAATCACCGCAATGGACTTTTGCATACCGCTAACATCTGGCACCGCTGGTCCACATTGACCGACGCTGTCCGCTGCGGCACGGCGGTTGAAATCGTTCGCGAATCCCGGCGCGATTGGACGAATAATTTCATCGCTGGCATGGATCGCAACGCGCGCTTACGAGCACCGTTGATCGTGAAAGCCCTTGGCGCCAGCAATGTTCGCCATGTACTCGATCTTGGCGGCGGGTCCGGCGCGTACTCGATCGCTCTTGCAAAGGCCAATCCAGAGCTCAAGGCCGAAATCCTCGACTTTCCCGCCGTAGCGCCGCTGACCGAAGACTACATTCGAAACGCCGGCGTCGAGACGCAGGTTACCGTCCGCTCAGGCGATATGCTCAAAGAGAAGTACGGAACAGGGTTCGACCTGGTGATGCTCAACGCTATTTGCCACATGTTCTCGCCAGCTCAGAACGAGGAGCTCTTCCGTCGCGCCTTCGCAGCATTAGCTCCGGGCGGTCGCCTCATGATCCAGGATTTTCTATTGACACCCGACAAGACCGGCCCGCAGTTCGCGACGCTATTTTCGCTCAACATGCTTGTGGCTACCGAAGCGGGGGCCAGCTACAACGAAGCGGAATATAAGCGGTGGTTGAACGCTGCAGGCTTTGCAGTCATCGAACGCATAAACCTGCCAGGACCGAGCGATTTGATCGTGGCAACGCGCTAGTCTGGCGCGTCAACATCACCCTTTTGCGATTTCTCCGGGTACTCCCCTGCTTCCCTGCAAAGCATTTAGAATGTCGTTTGGTAACTCACATCAACCCATGAAGATAAAGATCGCAACTACTGACCCCATTTCGTTCGAAACAGAAGCGCTTGTTGTCCTCGCTATCGACGGCGGTGATAAGGACAATAACAAACCGGAGTTTCAAGCCAAGGCAGACACGTTTGCAAAGAACGCCAACGATCTGGTGGCGTCGAAAGAGATCACCGGGCGACTCCTGGAGATCACCACCCTTCACAAACCGGAGGGGTTGAAGACTAAACGCCTGCTTATCGTTGGCTGCGGTAAAGCGAAGAACTTCACCTCGTACGAACTGCGCAAGGCCGCTGGAGCAGCTGTACGCGCTCTAAAAAAACCCTGCAAATCGATCGCGATGATTGCTCCCTCCGATTGGGGTGGAGGCGCCGGTTCTGATACGAAACATGCCCTGCTCTTCGAACGTGGAGGACTGCCTGAGATCGTGAAAGCCATCGCCGAAGGGGCGGTGGTTGCGAACACCGATTACAACTACTACCANNACGCGCGATCTTGTCAACGAGCCGGGCAACAAAATGACACCGACAATCCTCGGCGAACGGGCGAAAGAGATGTCGCAAGAAGTAGGCCTCAAATGCGAGGTTTACGGCGCTGACAAGCTGCACGAACTGAAGATGGGTGCCTTTTGGAGCGTCACTCAGGGATCCGAAGAACCTCCGGCACTCATCGTAATGACCTACGAACCCGCAGGCGCACCGAAGCAGCCTGTGCTGGGTCTGGTTGGCAAAGGAATCACGTTCGATACAGGCGGAATCAGCATCAAGCCTGCAGACGGCATGGAGAAGATGAAATACGACATGGCGGGTGGCGCGGCCATGATCGGCGCAATGCGTGCCATCGCTCTGCTAAAGCCAAATGTTCGTGTGATCGGCATTGTATGCGCCGCGGAGAACATGCCAAGCGGAAAAGCGCAGAAGCCCGGTGATGTTCAAATCGCGATGAACGGTAAGTCGATCGAGATCATCAACACCGACGCCGAAGGACGATTGGTTCTCGCCGATGGACTGCACTACGCTCGACAACTCGGTGCCACCCACCTCATCGATGCTGCCACCCTGACAGGTGCATGCGTTGTAGCGCTGGGTGGGGTGAATGCTGGCGTCTTCACGAACGACGAGGAATACTTCAACCGATTCGCCGGCGCACTCCGCAAATCGGGCGAGAAGATGTGGCGCCTCCCGATCGACGAAGAGTACAAAGAGCAAATTAAGTCGCCGATTGCTGATATTAAGAACACCGGAGGACGCTGGGGCGGGGCGATTAGTGCAGCGATGTTCCTGAAAGAATTTGTCGAGGATACTCCTTGGATCCATCTCGATATCGCGGGCGTCGCCTGGCAGGAAGAAGGCGTCCCCTGGATCGCGAAGGGACCGTCTGGAATCGCGGTGCGCTCCCTGGTCGAATTGGTGAAGAGCTTCGCATAACCCTCAAATCATTTCCGTTTAAGGCCATGCCAGCCAGGCGTGGCCATTTTTCATGGCTCAATTCAGAAATAAACCTGCAACCTACCAGTTCTGACTGCAGTATGGATAAGTAGGTAGGAACATGGAATCGCTCCTCCAGACCGCATTCTTAATCGACTTTGTACAAGGCGATCTCGGCGCCTTCGAGGCGTTGTTTCGCGATTCCCAGCACGAGGTCTATCGATGGATTGCGGGCATTGTGCGCAATCCGTCGGTGGCGGAAGAGCTCACGATTGAAACGTTCTGGCGAGTGTACAAGTCCCGTGCCCACTTCGACCCGACCCGAAGCTTTCAAGCTTGGCTGCGGCGTATCGCAACCAACGTGGCTCTCAGCTACCTGAAAAGCGCACCCGCTGTGCATGACGAACTGACGGAGGTAGCTGGCCCTCCAACCCAAGACTCAGCCGTGCAGCGCGACACTCGTGAGCAAATCCAGAAAGCATTCCATGCCTTGCCTGTAAAACTTCGTGTTCCTGTATTGCTTGCGCTCGTCGAAGACATCCCTCAACGCGAGATCGCGGGAGCCCTGGGGATTTCTGAGGCAGCAGTCAAGGCACGAATATTCCGCGCCACGCATCTGCTTCGCAAAAGACTAACTCAGATGGGAATAACACCATGACCAAACAGATCGACAGTGACGACGCCATACGGGAACTGTTGCGGCGGACAATCCGGAAATCTGCTGACACACCGGAACGAGATCTATGGCCAGCGATGCTGGATCGTTTCGATCGGCAATCACAAACTAGTTCCTGGATGGATTGGGCCCTGGCAGGAGTGCTGCTTGGCTTGCTCGCGATCTCGCCAGGCGCGATTCCCTTTCTGCTTTATCAACTGTGATCGGAGGAGATTATGAAACCGCATCCTTATCTTCGTGCCTACATGGCAGGGACCCTGGTGCCGACGGTGTTTGTGATGTTTGTAGCCTGCGGATATGCATTCATCCGATATGGCCTTGGGCTGCCATTCGCCATCGAGAAGGGCCTCATCTTTCCAGTTGCCTTCGTTCCGAACCTCTTCGGAATATGGAACGTCGTTTACACCAAGCTGCACCAAACGCATCACATCGCACTCGGTGTGCATGGCGCGCTGCTCCCCTTCGTTCTCGGACCTCTTGGTCTACTGGTAGCATTCAGCGTCGGTCTGGCTCAGTTCCACGATGGGAGCTTGATCTACTTCCAAGCTATTCGTGTGCCGTACGGAGTGTTAGCCATCGGCTTCGTCTGCGCTCTGATCGTGTACTACCTGGTTTGGAAATATGTCGTGGGGTATTTAAACGAGGTCGTAGGAGTTGCGTAGCTACCCTGGAGAGAAAATACCACGCCACCGACGCAGGCATTTTCTCTCAACGGGGCTAGATTCCTGAGGCGATCTCGGTATATTCCGGATCGAAGGGCCGCTGGGTAAAGCGATATTGATCCCGCTCCCCATCCTCTTCCGCTAATGTTCGCACGGCGCGCAAGTGCTGGGGACTGGTGTCTCCGCGAACGGAGGCGGGTTCCGAAAACCCGAGACGTTCCTTCAGTTCCCGTACTTCTCCGGCCAGCGCAATGATCACATCCGAAAGTGGATCTTTGATTTCCTTTGGGTCCGTGATCATCACCCGTTTGCCATCCTGGTAGATGATGTGCGCCGGAACGCCCACAACTGTCGAGTTGGGCGGCACATCGCGAAGCACCACCGATCCCGCACCCACGCGGGAATTTTCACCGACCGTAATGTTTCCGAGGATATTCGCGTTGTTGCCAACGAACACTCCGTTGAGCAACGTGGGATGGCGTTTTCCCTTTTCTTTCCCGGTGCCGCCGAGGGTTACGCCCTGGTAGAGCGTCACGTCGTCGCCAACTATGGCGGTCTCACCGATCACAACCCCCATGCCGTGGTCGATGAACACTCGACGCCCAAGCACCGCCCCCGGGTGGATCTCGATGCCCGTAAAGAATCGCATCACTTGGGAGATCCAGCGAGCCAGCAATTTGAATTTATGCTCCCAAAGCCGGTGGTTAATACGGTGAGCGATTCTTGCGTGGAGTCCGGGATAACAAAGCAGAACCGCGATCGTCGACGTCGCCGCCGGATCGCGCTCGAAGATTGCCGCAATGTCTTCCCGAACTCCCTCGAAGAATCCCATGGCTGTTTAGACCGCCGCTTCGATCGACTGTTGCGCAGCGACCTCGTCGCGCAAGTTCTGGAACAGGATGCTGCTCAGGTAACGTTCACCAAAACTCGGTAGCACCACCACAATCAACTTGCCCGCGTTCTCCGGACGGCTCCCAACTTTCACCGCGGCCGCAACCGCCGCGCCCGACGAAATTCCGACCAGCAGCCCCTCTTCTTTCGCCAGTCGTCGAGCCATCGCAATCGACTCATCGCTGTTGACCTGTACAACTTCGTCAATGAGTTTCGTCTGCAGAACCTCAGGAACGAACCCGGCGCCTATTCCCTGGATCTTGTGAGGACCAGGCTGACCTCCAGACAGAACTGGACTCTCAACAGGCTCTACCGCGATAGCTTTGAAATCCGCCTTCTTCGGCTTGATGTATTCGGAAACACCGGTGATCGTGCCCCCCGTTCCGACGCCAGAAATGAGAATGTCCACCTTCCCGTCCGTGTCATTCCAGATCTCGGGGCCGGTCGTCTCAAAATGAATTTTCGGATTTGCAGGATTTCGAAACTGTTGAAGGATAAAGCCGCCTGGCGTCTCCTTCGCCAGTTGCTCAGCCATTGCGATCGCGCCTTTCATTCCCTTTGCACCAGGAGTCAGGACAAGTTCCGCGCCGAACGCACGCAGCAGCACGCGGCGTTCCTGACTCATGGTATCGGGCATAGTGATGATGAGGCGATAGCCTTTGACAGCCGCGACGAAAGCCAATCCAATGCCGGTGTTGCCGCTCGTCGGCTCGATCAATACGGTTTTGCCCGGTTGGATGCGTCCAGCTTTCTCAGCTTCTTCAATCATGCTCACGCCAATGCGATCTTTCACACTAGCGCAAGGATTAAACCCCTCGAGCTTGGCTGCGATCTTGGCCTTGCTGCCTTCGGACACCTTGTGCAGGTACACCAGCGGCGTGTGGCCAATGAGCTCGGTTACGTTGTTTGCGATTTTCATGAATTGCTCCTTGCTAAACGATGCGGAAAGACCGGGCTGCGCATCTGATTTTTTTTGGGAGACCCGGGGCGGGAAGCGGCTGGAACGCCGCGCGGCAGAGTCAACAACAACAGGAAAGGGAGTGAAACGGGGCGCTCACGGGACATACTGTAGCAAGCGACACCCGCAATTGCAAGCCAGCGTCTTCAATGCAACAGCGTCGCAGCCCCCGCAATCCGGGGCATATCCACTGAATTATAGGGAGCGCTGCGAGCTTCGCCCAGCATCTGCTCGATGAAATGCACCAGTCTCGCTTTGTCCATATACGTTGCGCCTCTGCCAAGTTCCACGTGGCTGATGGCTGGGCTGATGAGCACGGCACGCAGGTCGATCGCCGGGATATCTTTGGCGAGCCAGAGTGTTTCTGAAGGCGGGATCACATTGTCCCCGGCCCCATGAAGCAGCATGACGGGAACGTGAATCCGGTAAAGCTGTGAAGCGGGTGAAACCGCATCCGATTCTGCATGATGTTTCTCTAGATTCTGCAACAGCGTTGCTTTGGCCGCAGAATGGTTTTGCGAGAACAGCATTTGCATCGTCGCCTGCCCGGCCGGAGACATCCGTGCCGCAATGTCTTTCGCACGCGGAACTTGTTCAAACAGTTGTAGGCGTATCGCCTCTCGTGCTGCTGGAACATCCTGTGCCGAGAAGTAGTCTTCCGGGTGCGCGTAGATTGCAACCAGCGCACCGTATTCATGCGACGGCATCGCCTGCAAGCTTCCGTTCGGATACTCGGCCTTATCGGTAGCGAAGAACTTCATTACCCTTTCCATATCATCGTGCGCACCGATCGCCACCACGTAGCAAATGTGCTGCGAGGTCGCCGGATCACTTGCGGCCTCCAAGGCAAGTCCACCAGCAAAGCTCAGCCCGAGCACACCGACGCAAGGCGTATGCATGCGCTGCGCCAGGTCATTCGCCGACGCCGCGATCTCGTCAATCGAAACTGGTTTGATCTCGTACCCGGCGATTTCCGGCAGCTCCGGCGTCGCCACGACCATGCCTGCACCCGACATTGCCTTCGCGAACCGAACCAGTCTCGGTTCGTTGTAACCGAGATGATGCACGCCGTGCACAATGACCATAGCCGGCGCGTGCTCCAGGTCGGTGGGCAGGTAGAGCCGAGTTGGGAGTTGCCGGGCTCCACTTTGAAAGTTCGCCTCTTCTGTTCTTATCGGATGAATCCCCGTGTCAGCAAAAAATCCATGCGCCTCAGACGACTGGACGCGAAGCAGAACTGCCACTGCCCGCAGATGCGAGTAAACCGGCGACCAAAGGAGCAAGAGTAGTGTAAGAAGAACCAGCCCCACAATCAGCCGCCGCGACTTTTGTTGCGGAGGGGAATCAGGGTCGGACGCTTGTAGGCGTGGAGCCGGCATCGGTGCAGCGATAGTATCGTGTCTCGAGCCGCGAGAAAATGACGAGATTGAGGACTACTGCACAGCCTGAGGAGGGGCTTGCGGTTGCGAAGGTCCTTGCAAGCCGTCAACTTGCTGCTGTACCTGTCGCCGGAATTCCAGCGGGTGGGCAATCGTGGAAAACGGATCGGGGGTTCCGCCGACTCCGCGGAGCGTAATCGTGCCGTAGTTCAGCATGCGTCCCATCACGGTCTGGTGAACCATGATGCTCTCAATCCGTTGCAGCATCATCTCCTGCGTGTTGCGACTCATCAGCCCGATTTTCACCGTCACCCGTTTATTGGTGACCGCCATTTCGACGGAGCTGCGCCGGATGGTTCCCGTAACCAGGAAAAGCAATGCGATGACGAACGCCACCGCACCTGCGATCAGTTCAATCTTCGCGTTTTCTGGATTGGCACTTTCGGTTCTGCGCGACACGAAGATCAATGCCGCCCCGCCCACGGCCAATATGACAGCTGCACAAAGACTGCCTAACATCGCGATCCAATGCAGGCGCGTGCGGTACACCACGGTTTCGCCCGGAATCAGGTTGTTATCGATGTAACTCACGACGCGCTCCTTAGATCTCCAGGATCACCGGCATAATCAGCGGACGCCGCTGGGTGCTCTTCGCGATGAACCGCTTCAGGTCTTGTCGGATCTTTTCCTTGATCACGCCATAGTCCGCAATTTCCTCAGGACTGGATGCTCCCAGTGTCTGTAAGGTCGTCTCACGAGCCTTGTCCACAAATCCATCGCCCTCGCTGCCCGGAGCGAATCCACGCATCACGATCTCCGGCACCGACTCGACCTTCCCGGTGAGCTTATTGATGGCGATAATCGGCATTACAAAGCCGTCTTCGCTCAGGTGGCGGCGGTCGCGAATGACGAGGTCTTCCACCACCTCGCCCATGGAACCGGAATCAATACAAACGCGCCCAACGTTGACCTTCCCTGCCTTGCGAGCGCCAAGTTCGTCGAACTCTAAAACCTCGCCGCTTTCGATCATCAGAACCTGGCCGACAGTTCCCTTCATCGCCCCTGCCAATTCGGCGTGCAACTTCAACTGCCTATACTCACCGTGGATCGGAACAAAGTAGCGTGGTCGCACCAGGTTGATGATTAAGCGCAATTCTTCCTGGCTGGCATGTCCGCTCACGTGCACGGGCGGCGTCGATCCGTCGTCGTAGATCACGTGCGCATTGCGACGGAAGAGATGATCGATCACGCGATAAATCGACTTCTCGTTGCCAGGAATAATTCGCGACGAGAGAACGACCGTGTCGTTTGGCTCGATCTTCGCGTGCTTATGGTTGTCCACGGCTGCACGTGAGAGCGCCGACATCGGCTCGCCCTGCGTGCCGCTGATCATTACGCAAACCTTCTCTGGCGCATGATCCTTAATCTGTCCGGGGGTGATGAACAAGCCTTCGGGCATATCGATGTAGCCGAGGTCCTGCGCAATCTCCACCGATTCGTTCATCGATCGACCGACCAGCGCAATCTTGCGGCCCGAGTTATATGCTGCCTCGATCGCCAAGTTGATACGGTGGATCGAGGATGAGAAACACGAGATAAACAGCCGCCTCGGCGCACGATGGAAGATCTCGGCAAATCGAGCCCGGACGGCTCGCTCACTGGGCGTGTAGCCGCGCCGCTCGACGTTGGTCGAATCCTGAAACAGCGCCAGCACATTCTCTTTGCCGTACTCGGCAAACGCGTGCAAATCGAAAAGCTTGTTGTCGGTTGGCGTCGGGTCAACCTTGAAATCACCGGTATGAATAATGATGCCAACCGGCGTGTGTACCGCGAGCGCAACGCAATCTACAAGCGAGTGCGTGACCTGCATCGCGTGTACCGTGAAAATGCCGACCTTGAATCGCTCTCCGGGGCGAATCTCGTTCAGCACCGCGTCATCCAGCAGGCCGTGTTCTTCCAGCTTCCCTTCTACATAGGCGAGGGTAAACTCGGTTCCGTAGATCGGTACATTCAGCTCGCCGAGCACCCATGGCAACGCGCCAATATGGTCTTCGTGGCCATGCGTGAGAATGATAGCCCGTACTTTTTCGCGGTTCTCGATGAGGTAGCTAATATCGGGCACCACGATATCGACGCCGAGGAGCTCGGCCTCCGGAAACATCATCCCGGCATCAATCACAATGATGTCGTCGCCATAGCGTACGGCCATGCAGTTCATGCCGAATTCGCCGAGACCACCTAACGGTATTACCTGAAGTTTTCCAGAGGGCATAACGAAGACTTGATGCTAGCACACCATGCATCACCACGGCGGTAGCTGCAATCTAACTACTGCACGCCTATACTTGAAGAGAGCGCCAATGGCAGATTTGGAAAAGAAGGGCTGGCTCGTCCGCAACATTCAAAAGGGGCTGCAAAAAGGGCTGACCCGCGCCTACTCGACGGTTGCGGTGGATCCAGCCAACTTTCTCACCCACCTTCGCACCGCCCACAATCTGCCTGTCGTCAGTTATCACGGCTTGTACTCAGTTCCCATTGAACAACTCGATCTCGTGGCCAACGACACCGTGCATGCTTCGATGAAGCTGGCTGCTGCCGAAGGTGCCGGATTCGGATTGGGTGGTTTTCTCACCATCGTTCCCGACCTCAGCATTCTCGCCGCGATCACCATGCGCATGATCCAGAANNGTCGAGGTCGTGGAAAAGTGGAGCGCCCGCATCATTCCGTTGGCAAGCTCTGTAATTGGTGGCGGACTTAACTACTATTTCGTGCGCGCCTGGGGCGAGCGTGCCGCTAAACACTTCCGTGAGAAACATCTGCAACGGCGTGCTGCCATGCAACTGCAGGATCAGCAAAATGTGCAACCAATCCTGCTGCCCCCGTCAAAGCTCCTGACATAGCAATCACCGGCTGACCACGCTTGGCTCGGGCGCGACCGGTGCGTATTCACCTTCCCACTTCGCAACCACCACAGTCGCCACACAGTTACCGATTACATTCACGGTGGTCCTTCCCATGTCCATCAACTGATCGATCCCAAGCAGCACGAATACCGGCTCGACGGGTAGCCCGAACGATCCTACCGTTGCAAGCAGTATGACCATGGCGGCTCGTGAAACTCCAGCGACGCCCTTGCTGGTNNGCCAACGAAAGATAGAGCGTACTGCCGTCAAGATTGAAGCTGTATCCCGTCGGCATTACGAATGCCACCACTTTGCGCGGGATACCGAATGCTTCCATACATTCCATGGCCCGCGGCAAAGCCGCCTCTGAGCTTGCAGTGCCGAACGCAATGGTCGCTGGCTCGATGATCGCCTTGAGAAAGGGCTTCAGCGGCACCTTCAACGTCGCCAGTATCGGGAGAAGTACAGCGACCAGGAAGATAACGAGAGCCACATAAAGCGCGACGATCAGTTTCGCAAGATTCACCAGCACGCCGAGTCCAGTGTGCCCGACCGTATACGCTATAGCTGCTCCTACGCCGATGGGCGCAAACAGCATCACGATATTTGTGAACTTGAACATCACTTCCGCAAGGGATTCGCAGAAGTTCAACATCGGCCGCCGCCGCTCTTCACGCACGCCAGCCAGCGCGACCCCGAAGATCACGCTGAACACCACTACCTGCAATACTTGGCCATCGGCAATCGATTTTGCGATGTTTTCTGGAAACACATGCAAGATTGTGTCAGACGCGTTGAGCCTTTGCGCGGAGAGATCGGCCGGTGTGGTCGTGGTCGGAATCTGCGCGCCCACGCCCGCCTTGCTGGTGTTGATCGCTAGCAAACCAATCACGAGCGCCAACGTGGTGACGATCTCAAAATAAACGATCGCCTTCACTCCCATGCGTCCCACGCTTTTGAGGTCGCTATGTCCGGCGATACCAACAACCAGCGTCCCAAAGATCAGCGGCGCAATCACCGTTTTGATCAGACGAAGAAAAATCAGAGCCAGCACGCGAACGTTCAGGTGGCGATCGTCAGCAATTTGCGGGAAGTCGTACCCCGCCACCGCCCCGACAATCATCGCAATGAAGATCCAAGTGGTCAGGGAACGCTTGAAGCATCCGTGCAGCAACAAGGCCGCGACCATCACCCACCGCGCCGTCATCAAAACATTCGGCGATATTGACGCGAAGCGACCCGCAACCGTCAGCACGGCTGCGAGGCTAAAAGCGATTAGCGCGACGATGAGGGTTTTCCGCTTCATGCGCAGGGTTTTACCGCAACAGATCTTCCAGCTCCACTCCCCTGTCGGTCTTTTCGTCGCGATATTTCACGATCACCGGCGCATAAAGCGACAATCCCCATTCTTGCGCCTTGCCTCGCGAGATTGCCCGTGATCCTGGCACGACCACGGCGCCTGCCGGAACTTCCAGCGGCTGTTCGGGCGATGATCGGTAAATCTGCTCGCGTACGATGTCGAATAGCGGCGTCGAACGCGTCAGGATCGTGCCTGCCCCGAGCACCGCGCGCTCGTGAACCACGGTTCCTTCGTAAACACCACAGTTGCCGCCGACGAGCACATCGTCCTCAATCACCACCGGACTCGCGTTAATGGGCTCGAGCACACCGCCGATCTGGGCGGCAGCGCTCAGGTGCACCCGCTTGCCGACCTGCGCGCACGAACCGACTAATGCGTGCGAATCGATCATCGTGCCTTCGTCAACATAGGCGCCAACATTGACGTACATAGGCGGCATGCAGACCACCGATGGCGCGAGGTACGCGCCTTCACGTACCGTCGAACCTCCAGGTACTACGCGAACCCGCTGTTCGGGAGAAAAATGCCGCACCGGATAGGTATCTTTATCGACGAAAGAAAATGAGCCGCACGATTCCATCGCGGCCAGCTCTCCGAGACGAAAACCCAGCAGGATTCCCTGTTTCACCCAGGTATTCGCCAGCCAGCGCCCATCGCGCTTCTCCGCCGAACGTACTTCCCCGCGCGCCAAAGCCTCGCGAAGGCGGATGAAGGTCTCTCGCGCGCCCGGCTCCTGTGCGGCCTGTGCGCCCAATCCATAGAGGCGCTCAATCTCCTGCTGTAATGGATGCATCGCCGCGAGTATACCTGTCCGCTTCGTTGGCCCCAAAACTTAACTTCCGGGCTTAAACTTGCATCCTAGAAAATAACTATGGATCCCCTGGCTCCCCTGCTCGGCCGGACGCTCGTGCTGGTCGCACATCCCGATGACGAATCGATTTCCTGCGGCGCACTCCTGCAACGCATGCGCGAGCCGATGGTCGTTTACGCTACCGACGGTGGTCCACAGGACGAATTCTTCTGGGGCAAGTATGGATCTCGTGAAAACTACGTTGCCCTTCGACGCCGCGAGGCGCAGGCCGCTCTGAAAGCGATTGGCGTGTGCGACATGCATTGGCTCGCCGACTCCGGAGGCCGTCAGTTCGTGGACCAGCACCTCTTTCGTCAGCTTCCTGTCGCCATGGAAGCGCTGCGCAAGGTGGTTGCGGAACGCAGGCCCGAAGCGATTCTTACCCTGGCTTACGAAGGCGGACATCCGGATCATGATTCCTGCAACTTTCTTGGACGGCAGGTTGCTGATGAATTCCAGTTGCCGGTATGGGAAGCGCCACTGTATTTCCGCCGCGGGGATGACAACATACTGCTCCAGGAATTCCATTCCACCAACGGTACCGAAATCGAACTCGTGCCGACGCCCGAAGAATTCCGCCGTAAGCTGGCGATGGCCGAAGCCTACGCCTCCCAGAAACTGACGGTGTCGATGTTCGAAAAGAACGAACGTGAGAAGTTTCGACCCATGGCCAAGTACGATTACAGCCGTCTTCCGCATTCCGGCCAGTTGAACTACGAAGCATGGCAATGGCCGATCAAAGGGCAAGAGGTCGCTGACAAGTTCCAGGAATTCCTGCACGCCAACCAGCGCGCCGGGAGTGCACGTTGACCAATTCGCCTCTCCGCATTCTCTATATCGCTTACCCATTGTTGCCGGTGAGCGACGCGAGTGCCGGTGGGGCAGAACAGATGCTGTGGACGCTGGAGCGCGAGATGCACCGTCGTGGACACCAAACGACGATTGCGACCTGTGCCGGTTCGTCGGTAAGTGGACGACTCTTCGTGACCGGAGATGCTCCGCGGCGAGCCGACACCTTCGAGGATCGCAACCGCGAACATCGAGAAGCCATTCTCAATCTGCTGGAACGTGAAACATTCGATCTCATCCATGACATGAGTGGCAGCTTTTTCGGCAGCGTTGACAACCTATCTGTTCCGCTGCTCGCCACGTTGCACCTGCCGCGAAGTTTTTATCCCGACGTAAATTGGAACGCCCTCGCGGTTAACGTCAAACTCAATTGCGTCTCCGCAGCACAAGCTCATAGCTTTGCGGAAATCCCGCCCCTCGCCGGATGGGTCGCCAACGGCATCGCGCTCGAGCGCTTCCCGCTGCGCACAGCCAAAGACGACTACCTGCTGTGGCTCGGACGGATATGCGAAGAAAAGGCGCCGCACCTCGCGTTCAAAGTCGCACAGCGCACCGGGCGCCGATTGATCCTCGCGGGGCAGGTTTACCCGTTCAGCTATCACCAGGAGTATTTCGCTCGCGAGATCGATTCGCACCTCGGCGGTCCGATTCAATTCATCGACTCACCTTCTTTCGAACACAAGGTCGAATTACTTGCCAATGCTTCGGCCCTGCTCGTTCCCAGCCTTGTCGACGAGACCAGTTCGCTGGTGGCGATGGAGGCTATGGCCTGCGGCACCCCGGTCCTGGCCTTTCGACGGGGCGCTTTGCCCGAAGTGGTATCCGACGGCGACACCGGCTATGTTGTTGAGACTCTGGACGACCTGGTAGCGGCTGTCTCTCGCCTTGAAGCCATCGATCCAGAAACCTGCCGAGCCCACGTGGAGCAACATTTCTCGGCGATTCGCATGGCTGACGACTATGCAATGCTTTACCAGCGCGTGCTTGGACGGTCAAAAGGCGAAGCCGCCTGACGGTGTAACATCAAAGCAGGAGCCCCGATGTATTCGCTCGACTCTTTCCGCCAAGCCCAGGAGCGACTCCTAGGAGTTGCTGTACGAACACCACTCGTGCCTTACTTCCCGCCTCACCACGCGCCGGCCAAGTCGCACGACCGGGTATTGCGCCTTAAGCCCGAATCGCTGCAGCCCATCGGCTCGTTCAAGCTGCGCGGGGCGTATAACAAGATCGCAACCCTTTCCGAAGCTGCGCGTCAAAGAGGAGTGATCACCTATTCCAGCGGCAATCACGCACAGGGTGTGGCGTTTGCCGCGCGAGCGATGGGCGTGAAAGCCTGCATCGTGATGCCGCGCAATGCTCCGAAGATCAAGGTAGACGCCACGAAAGCTCTCGGCGCAGACGTCGTGATGGTCGGTGCTGCCAGTTCCGAGCGACGGATCAAGGCCGAAGAACTAGCCCGCGAGCATGAATACTCCATCGTTCCTCCTTACGACGACGAACAGATTATCAGCGGCCAGGGCACCATCGGACTGGAGATCCTCGAGGATCTTCCTGAGGTCGACGTAGTGCTCGTCCCGGTGGGTGGCGGCGGATTGATCAGCGGAATTTCGGCGGCACTGAAGATGAGCGGCAGCAAGGCCAAGATCATCGGAGTAGAACCAGCGCTGGCCAACGACGCGCAACAAAGCCTGCGGTCCGGCGAGATCGTGACGCTACCGCCGGAGCGCGTATCCGGCACATTAGCCGATGGGCTTCGGACGCAAGCGATTGGCCACCTCAACTTCGAGATGATTCGCCAGTACGTGGATGACATCGTCACGGTGGAAGAAGACGAAATCCGGGAAGCAATGCGGCGGATGATGAGCGAGATGCGCCTGGTGGCCGAGCCTAGCGGCGCGGTGACGTTTGCTGCCTATCTCTTCCACGAAGCCAAGCTTCCGCGAGGCCGTAATGTAGTCGCGATTTTGAGTGGCGGCAACGTCGAGCCCGCATTGCTGGCTGAAATCATGACCGAGAACGATGCGCAATCCGAGCTCAAAGCAGGGTGACCTCATCGCAGCCCGAGGAGTGACGTCCCGAATGTTCGAAACGCAGTCCGTGGTGCGAAGCCTAGTACTATTCATGTTCCTTAGTGCCTCCAGTCTCTTCGCCGCGGAGCATGGCGCGACCATCCGCGAAGGACAAATCTACATTTCTCCCGACAGCAATTCGCAGAAGCTGGTGAACTTTACCCGCGGACGCGAGGTTGCGATCCTCGAGCGCAGCGGAAAATATATCCATGTACTTGCTACCGTCGACGTAAATCCCGACCTCGAAACCTCGCGCGACATTTCCGGATGGATGCTGACCCGCAATGTGATCACCCAGTCCACACCGGATGGTGACAAGTTGCTGTTCGGCGAAGCGATCGACTCAGAGAGCGAGGCCAGCCGCAGCCATGGGCGCAAGGGCGCTGCCGCGGACGCGCGCCGGTTGTATTACCGGATTTACGATCTCTTCCCTGCTTCGCCAATCGCCGGCGAGGCGCTCTATCGTTCGGCGGATATTCAATGGCAACTGGAAAAGGCGGATGCTGCCACGCGGCCGTCTTCGAAATCGGACGATCCGAATTTGCGGGCACAGATCGATGAGCAGAACATGCGCCTGGTGATCAAAAAGTTCCCACACACTAAGTGGTCAGACCTGGCAGCGTTTCACTTCATCGACAATAAGATCTGCGGCGACTGGCTGGGGCAATCGAAGTGTCCGCTGAAAGAAGCGGAGCTCTACGAAAAATACGCGCAGGAATATCCCAACTCTCCGGCGGTGGCCGAGGCGTCCTATGATTCGGCCTATCGCTACGCGGCGCTCGTCGACATCTATCGCACCGAGGACAAGCCGGATAAATCGGCCGATGCCGGTCGTCGCGCGATCGCGCTTGCGCAACGGGTGGTGCAACAGGCGCCCAACTCCGACTGGTCGATGCGCGCCCTTCGGTTGGTTTACATGGTGCAGAATAGTATTCCGGTCTACGGAACAAACTACGATTAAGCACCTCTCTCGTTTATCCTGAAGGCATTCCGTTGCTCGTCGATGAATGAGGTGCGTTTTTGCGCTTGCCGCTGAATCCTGTTGCGCGTGTTTTCCTGGAGGATGATTGAATACGTACCTGCTTGCTGCCCTGCTTGGCGTTGTCGAAGGTCTTACCGAATTCTTGCCCGTCAGTTCGACGGCGCATCTGCGCATCTGCGAAGCGTTGCTGCACATCGACCTCGGCGACGGATATTGGAAGATGTTTTCGATCTTCATCCAATTGGGCGCCATCCTCTGCCTGCCGATTTATTTCCGCAAACGCATTGCTGAATTCTTCGCAACCTTCCCGCAGGGGAAGAACCGCAACCACACGGCACTGACGCATCCGCTGACGTTGACGTTCATCGCCTTTCTCTGCACCGCGATACCCGCCTTCCTGCTGACGAAAGTGATCGGCAAGCATCTTGAGAGCCTGGTGATCATGGGCACAGCACTGCTCATCGGCGGCATCGTGATGTGGATCGTCGATGCGGTGTTTGCGAGCAAGGGCAAGACCGACGACATGGACAAGATGTCACTGGGGCAGGCGGTATGGATCGGACTGTGCCAGGTGTTGTCGGCGGTGTTCCCGGGAACGTCGCGCTCGATGTCAACGATTGCTGCCGGACAGCTTGCGGGGATGACGCGAGCTTCCGCGCTTGAATTTTCGTTTTTCCTTTCGATCCCGACGATGATCGTCGCGACCTGTTATGACTTGCTGAAAACTTTGCGGCACAAGGATGCCGCCGGGGCTGCGCTGGGCGTGGTGCAGATGGACACCCAGGGGTGGATCGCGCTGGCGATCGGTTTCGTGGTGAGCTTCGTGGTTGCGTACGCCGTGGTCGCCTGGTTCATGAGCTATGTGCGCACCCGCGGCTTCGTACCGTTTGCGATCTATCGCATCATCGTGGGCGGAGCGGTGTTGTTCTGGGCGCTGAAGCGCTGAGCGACATCGGTTTGCTATCCAAGGGGGACGCGGCGGCGTCCCGTTTCGTTTGCGCGGGGGTACCCCTCCCCCTCGCCCTCTATTGTTTTGTTGGGGTTAGCGGGAAGATCTCTGCAAAATATTCAATCGATGGGAGTTAGATATCAAAATATTGAAAACGTTGAGGTTAGCGACACAACAGCAGATTGCCACGTCGCTGCGCTCCTCGCAATGACAAGAGAGTGCGTGATCGGTGCTGGCGTCCCTCTTGGCTGGCCGCGATGTTCTTGTGTTCCCTATTTCTAGAATAGCAATTCGGAGAGGGTAAACCGGACACTTTTCCGGAACTTATATCTCGAGTGGGGCCATGGAGATCGCGGAATTTCAAGACCTTTTGTGACTTGACAGAAAATTTGGTGGACGCGATTACCCGGCAGCTAAGTCGCTTCGATGAGAGTCCTGTCGCGGTCCCGAATGCCGCTTTACCCAAAATGAACTCGAGCTCGTGTTACGAGGAGCGGACTTCCGTGGCGGCGACTCGAGGGGGGGCGCCGTTTTCGCTGGCGTACATGGCGTCGATCTGGTCGCGGAACTTCGCCTCTAAATGGCGGCGGCGGAGTTTCATGCTGGCGGTCATGGTGCCGTCCGCTACGCTGATTTCTGTCGGCAGGATGAGCAGCTTTTTCATTTTCTCGTACTGGGCAAGTTTGCCATTCACCTGCTCGACGATCTGGGTGTACATCTCGACGACACGGGGATCGGTGCACAACTGATCGCGGCCTTCGTAGATGACGCTGTTTTTCTTCGCCCATTCTTCCAGGAGCGCGAAGTTAGGGAGGATCATGACCGCCGGGAAGCGACGCTTCTCGCCGACCAAGGCAGCTTCGGCCACCATGGGATTCACTTTGAGTGATCCCTCGATGGGTTGCGGCGCGATGAATTTGCCGCCTGACGTCTTGATGAGATCCTTCTTGCGGTCGGTGATTGAGAGATATCCCTCGGCGTCGAGATTACCCACGTCGCCGGTTTTGAACCAGTCGCCTTCGAAGGCTTCGGCGGTGGCGGTGGGAAGGTTCCAGTAGCCCTTGAAGACGGACGGGCCACGGACGAGGATCTCGCCATCGGAGGCGACCCGGACTTCGAGATTCTTGAGAATGGGCCCGACCGAGCCGAGGCGATGCTGCTGAGGATTGTTGAGCGCAATCACGGGAGAGGTTTCGGTGAGTCCGTAGCCTTCATGAATGCGGATGCCGATGCGTGCGTACCATTCCGCAAGTTCGCGGCCGAGTGGCGCACCGCCGGAGATGAAGTACTTCACCTCGCCGCCCATGGCTTCGCGCACCTTGGAGAAAAGCAACTTGTTGGCGAGTTTCCAGGAGATTGCAGTGGGAGTCTTCCCTACTAAAACTTCCGCCTGATGAGCGGCGCCGACCTGCATGGCCCAGTCATAAACCTTGCGTTTGAAGCCTTCGGCGGCTTTGCCTTTCACGGTGCTCGCCACTTTCTCGTAGACGCGCGGCACGGCGACGAAGACGGTCGGATGGATCTCGCGCATCATGGCGGTGATCATGTCAACGTTGGGGCAATAGGCCATCATGACGCCCTGGTTCATCATGGCGTAATCGAGATGACGGGCGGTGATGTGAGAGAGCGGCAGAAACGAAATCAGGCGCTCCTGTCCCTGGGAGAGCGGGAAATTGTCGAGCGAGTGCGAAAGGTTCGCCGCCATGTTGCCATGAGTGATCACGGCGCCCTTCGAGTTGCCAGTGGTTCCCGAGGTATAGACGAGGGTTGCGAGGTCGTCGGGCTTGATCGACTTGGCGAGGGCATCGAAGGCATCGTCGCGTCCTTCGGGGCCGTCTGCCATGATGGCTTCCATGGGGTCGGCTTCGGGAGGGATGACTTCGTCCATCATGACGATGCGTTCCAGCGGAGTGTTATCGCGGATCGCCTGGATTTTTTTCAACTGGGTACGACTGGAGAGGAAGATGACCCTGGTTCCGGAGTCGCGCAGCAGGAACGCAACCTGATCGGGAGTGAGGGTGGTGTAGATGGGGACGACGACGGCACCGATGGCAAGCGCAGCATAATCGGCGATCGCCCACTCGGGACGGTTCTCGCTGAGAATCGCAACGCGATGCCCTTTCGCGATGCCCCATATCTGGAGGGCTTTCGCGGTAGCGGCAACCTTGCGATAGAGTTCGCGCGAGGAGAGGTTGATCCAAGTAGAACCCTGGCGGTAGGTCATCACGCGAGGCAGGTCACGATCCACGACCGCGAAGAACACGTCATTGATCGTACGAAGGTCGGTAGCCACGGTCACTTCTCCAATCCCTTTAAGATGACGTCGCAAACGTGTTCAGCTGCATGGGAGAGGGGGTAATCCTCTCCGCTGAGCACCCACGAGGTCACCATTTCATCAAGAGAGCCGAAGAAGCAGTTCGCCGCAACTTTGTCCGAGAGGTCGGCCCGGAAGGTCCCATCCTGTTGACCGCGACGAATCGCCTCGCGCACCAGCGCGAAATACTCGACCATGTGATGGTAGGAGAATTCTTCCAGAAATCGCGTGCTTTGGCGCAATTCCATTTGAAAGACGATGGCGGCGTTCCGATTTGAACCCATCGCTTCAAGATGTAAAAAGGCGAGGCGGCGCAGTTGCTGCTCGGGCGAATCGATTTTCGCGAGTTCAATTTTCGCGTGACGCATGAAACCGTCGAAGGCTGCGTTGATAGCCTTCATGAGGATTTCTTCTTTGCTCTTGAAGTAGAGATAGACGGTACCGTCGGCGACATCGGCACGTGCGGCGATGTCGGAGATGCGCGCGGTGAAGAAACCCTTCTCGGCGATAACGGCGATCGCGGCGTCGAGGATGCGCTGGTACTTGTCGGAGGGGCGTGCGGGCGCAGGATTGCCCGCATCCGGTGGACTGGAAACACCGCCTGGTGATTGCGATTCGCGTTTCGGCACGAGCCCTGTAAGCCCTCTATTTACTGGATGAGCACCCTGAGCGGGTGGGTCTCCGCCGGATTCCCATCCGGCGACAAGTGCCGATCACTCTAAACTGAATTGGTATTCAGTTGCAATGGAAACTCGCGCCCCCGGGTTACTTTGTCGCCGCCGGGGCCATCTTTTCGAGTTGCGCCACCTGTTGCTTCATGAGGTCGGCATTCGGGCCCGGGGGTGTGTAGGTGAGGCAGCTACGGAGATGGGTGAGGGCTCCGGCGTAATCGCCGCGGGAGGCCAGGATCACCGCCAGCAGTTGCTCAGTGTTAGGGGCGAGGTGGCTGGGATCCATGGCGAGCGAGGTAGTTGCGCTCTTTTCGGCGACGTCTTTGTGGCCGAGATTGAAGTTGGCGGCGGCGTCAAAATACCAGATCTGCGGTGTGCCTTCGGGATTCAGTTGCAGCGCATGGGTGGTGGCATCGGAGACCTCTTGCCACTTCTTCTGCTGGGCAGCGAGCAGGGCAATGTGCTCATACACCGGAAAGTATTGCGGGTCGGCGGCTGCTGCCTTGGTGAAGGCGTCATAGGCATCGGCAGGCTTCTGGGCTTCTTCCATCTTGCCGAGCTGATACCAGGCCTCGGCGAACTGCGGATAGGTCTTAGCGGCTTTTTCGAGATCCTTCTGAGCACTGTCGGCATGACCTTCACTGGCTTCGGAACGGGCCTTCTCGAAGGCCTTGCGCGCGTCTTTTGGAGCGGCGGCCGTGGTTGCACTGTGCGCCAAGCCGATGGACGTTTCGTTCGCACTGAGCGTAATGGTACCGATGTCGGGGTCATCCATCATGGAGCGATTGGCGATGGTGAGCATGGTGGATTTGAAGCCTTCGAGGTTGGCTTGCACCTTGCAGCCGATGAGTTGTGCCGGGATCATCGGTTTGGAGCCGGGCTTTCCGGGCGAGACTTCACTCGCGACTGGAGTGGCTTCAATGCGGAAACTTCCGCCGAGATCGGCTTGGGTGTTGTAGCGGGGCTTGCCATTGCAAAGCACGACGACGGGAACGGGATCCCAAGGCAACGTGCCCCCGGACATAACGACCTTGCCGGAAAAGGTGAGGCTGCCATGCTGGTGACCAGACACTTGATCCCAATTGGCGTTCTTGCCGAAGCCGCTGGTGGTTTGGGGATCGCCGCCGGCCGTACCGGTCTGTGCCACGCTCAGACCGCAGAGAATCAGAGCAAACAAGAGTGTTACGAAAGAAATATAAGTGCGACGCATCACAGCCTCCTAAGACGCAGGAATTATATCTCTGGAAATGGCGGGAGAGCTGTGACGGCAAAGAGGTGGGGTTTGGTGAGATCGGTTTTTGCTTGCGATTCTTGGAGGAAGCGAAGTATGGTGAGTCTCCCCATCCCAGTTAGAATCCGGCCCCCAAACTTCCACGGATGAGCAGTAAGACAGGAAAGTGCACATGCTCAATTCCACGGCCGACGAAGTGAAATGGAATTACATGCCACTGGTGTACGAGGTCGACCCTAACTGATGGAACTCCTTTTAGTTTCACTCCTGCTGATTGTACTCGGTCTCTACTTCTACTCGGCTGGCGCGACGGGCCGAGACTTGACGAAGAAAGCGCAACCATTTCTCGATAGCCTTTTCGGCCTCGACAAACACGATCGGAAGCCGTAGTGCCCTACTCGCCCATGACCTTCACAATGACACGCTTGCGGCGGCGGCCATCAAATTCAGCGTAAAAGACACGCTGCCAGGTGCCGAAGTCGAGCTTGCCCTGGGTCACCGGCAGAATTACTTCGTGGTGGATGAGCAGCGCTTTGAGGTGGGAGTCGCCGTTGTCTTCGCCGGTCTGGTGGTGCTGGTAATCCTGCTTGAAAGGCGCCAACTTTTCGAGCCAGGCGTCGATATCGTGGATCAAACCTTCCTCGTTGTCGTTCACATAAATACCGGCAGTGATGTGCATGGCGGAGACGAGAATCATGCCGTCTTTGACGCCGCTGCGTTTGAGGATTTCCTCGATCTGCGGGGTGATATGGATGTATTCCCGATGTTGTTTGGTTTCGAAATGCAGGTACTCGGTATGAAATTTCATCGTCTGTCCTTTGGGCCTACAAGGTAACATTCTAAGAGAAGTTGACCCATGCGGCCCCTTATCCAGTGCGCGTTTTCAGCGGCTTTGCGAGTTGTTGCAGCAACCGGCTTGGTGCTGCTGGCGATGACCGGAATTTGGGCGGAGGCGCAAGCGCCAAAATCGCCGAAGGGGATCGCTTCGTTGCCACCGGTTGAAGATTCACCGATTTATTGCGCGGCGGTGAGCCGCGGGGTAGAACATGGCGAGGTGCTGAAGAAATTCTGTGAATGGGCGCTGTCACTGAATGAACGGCTGCCGAATATCCTGAGCGAACAGAAGACCTCGCGTTTCGTGGAGGTACGGGACAAACAGTACCGGGCGCGGGATTCGGTGACGGCGAACGTGAGCTACGAGAATGGCGAGGTGCGCTATTCGGACGTGCGGGTGAATGGAAAGGCGATCAAGGGATCGATCGAGCATACCGGCGGCACGTGGTCGACGGGCGAGTACGGGACGGACATCGAGGCGCTGTTCGTTCTCGAGCAGAAGTTCGAGATGTCATTTTTGAAGATCGATAACGATCAATATAAAGGCGCGCTGGTGTTCCAGCAGACGATCACGCAGGACGATAACCGCTCGTGGGAATTGAGGTATGGCAAGGACCTGAGCGAAAAGACCTTGTTCCCGGGATTCACGACGCGCATCTGGCTCGATCCGACGAACGCGCGGCTGCTGCACATGGAAAAAGAGACTGCGGAGATGGACAAGAAGTTTCCGATCCGCTTTGTAGAGAAACTGACGACGTATGCTGATACGCCGCTGGGGGATGGGACGTCATTCATCCTGCCGATAGAGTGCGTGACGATCAACTGCGAGGCAGAGGGCAAGAAACATTGCACCCTCAACGACCTGACATTTTCGCACTGGAGAAAATTCGGGGCGGCGCACCGCATCGTGACGGAGCCAACTGGGCAGCAGTGAAACCCGACCGGATAATCCGCCTGGAGAAAGAGCTTTTGATTCTGAGACGAATTCCTTTTCTATATTGTGCGGTATGGATTGCCACTGGATGTGGGTTCGCGCAACATGATCCGGCGCCGCAAGCGAGTTCCACAAAGAGCAGCTACTGCGCCAGTGTGGTGGGTGGGTTGCGACATGCGGAGGCACTCGAAAGCTTTTGTGGCTGGGTGCTGTCGTTCGACACGCGGTTGCCGAACATCATTGGGAACCAGGAGACGCACCGCTACCGGTTGGGACACGGCAAAGATCACGAGTTGATCGACACGGTGAGCGCGCGGGTGGCATACATTGAGGGGCGCCCGCGGGTGAGCGACCTGGCGATCAATCACGTCAGCGTTCAGCAGGAGGACGATCTTCCGGAGAATGCGCCGCTGCACGGCGCGGCATCGTATGGCGACTATGGCAGCGATTTGCGACTACTGCTTGGGAGCCACACGATTACACACTTCTCGTTCGCGAGCGAGAACGTGGTGCATGGGATGCCGGTGCTGGTGTTCGATTACGAAGTGCGCGAGGGAGACAATCACCGGTGGGCGATGAAAGCACGCGAGAAAACAGGAGCGCCCCTACAGACCGTTTTTCCGGCCTATCAGGGCAGGATCCTGCTCGATGCGAAGAGCTTTGCGTTGATCCGATTCGAGCGCGAGACAACGAAAGTGGAGAAACATTTTCCCTTGCGATTCGGCAGCAACCAGGTCGATTACAAGTTGCTGCCGCTCGGCGATGGAACTTCCTTCGATCTGCCGGTGGCAAGCGCGGTGACGTTCTGTCACGACGACAAGCACCGCAGATGTGAGATCAATGAGACGAAGTACGAGAACTGGCTGAAGTTCGGCGCGAAGACTCGCATCCTGACCAACATGGACCAAAACTAAGGACGGTCTCGCGACCGTCCTCTTTTCTTCGATACTATCCAGCCACTACTTGGCGGCTTGTTTCGCGATGATCTGGTCCTGGATCTTGGTATAGGTGGCGGCGGGTACGATCTTCTTGGTCTTGAGTTCGGTCTTCGTCTTGTACGGCCGGCCGTCGATGATCTTCTGCGAATAGGTCTTGCCGATACCGGGCAGAGCTTCGAGCTCGTCCTTGGTCGCGGTGTTGATGTCGATCTTGGCGGCGGCAGCGTCGGCCTTGGCGGAAGCAGCAGTGCTGCTCTTGGCGGGAGCAGTGGCGGCTTGGGAGAACGCAAAGGATGCAGTGATTAGTACGACCAGGAGAAGCGAAATCCGGGTGAGACTCTTCTTCATGCGACACCTCGTGGGAGATTGAACTGCAGACGTAAGTGGCGGGTAAGATGGTACTCCAGTGCGCAGCGTTGGCCAACTCCTTGGGAGAAAAAGCGCGGCCGCAGCCGCGCAATTCCTGAGGATCCCAAATATTAGCGCAGGCTTTCTTCGACCTCGTTGAGCCAATCGGGGCGCTTGAGCACCTCGCGCGGCTTCGGGCCATCCGCCGCCCCAACGATGCCATCCTGCTCCATGAGATCGATGAGGTGGGCCGCCCGCCCGTAGCCGATGCGCAGACGACGTTGCAGCAGCGAGGTAGAAGCCTTGCCGAATTCCAACACTAGCTTGACTCCATCCTGATACAAGGGATCGCTTTCGACATCGCCGCCATCGCCGCTTCCGCCCTCGCCCATGATGCTGTTGCCTTCTTCCTTGGGCGCTTGCAGGAACTTGTCTTCGTACTGCGCGGTGGCTTGGGCTTTCCAGAATTCGACGACGCCTTCGATTTCCTTCTCGGTGACGAACGGTGCATGCACGCGCTGGACGCGGGCAGAACCGGAAGGCAGGTAGAGCATGTCACCGCGTCCGAGGAGTTGCTCGGCGCCGTTGCCATCGAGAATCGTTCGAGAATCGATCTTGGTCGCCACGCGGAAGCTCATACGTGACGGGAAGTTCGCCTTGATCAATCCGGTGATGACGTCGACCGACGGGCGCTGGGTGGCGAGCACGAGGTGAATACCGACGGCGCGGGCCATCTGCGCCAGGCGGGTGATGGACTCTTCGACATTGGCCCCATCGAGCATCATGAGGTCGGCCAACTCGTCGATGATGATGACGATGTACGGCAGCGGCTTGTGCTCGGTGGTTCCCTCTTCGAAGAGGCTCGGAGTGTCGTTGCCCTCGAAAAGCTTGTTGTACTGGTCGATGTTACGCACGCCCTTTTCCGCGAGCACCTTGAGGCGGCGTTCCATCTCACGTACGGCGTTGCGGAGCGCGTTGGACGCCAGCTTGGGTTCGGTGATGATCGGCGTAAAGAGGTGCGGCACGCCTTCGTAGTTGCCGAGTTCGAGGCGCTTGGGGTCAACAAGGATCAAGCGAACCTGGTCGGGCGTGGCCTTGTAGAGCACCGACATGATGAAGGCGTTGATCGCTACCGATTTACCGGAACCGGTGGAACCGGCGATGAGGAGGTGCGGCATGGAGTTGAGCTCGGCACAAACGATGCGGCCGTTGATGTCTTTGCCGAGCGCCAGGGTCGTCTTGCTCTTACCACCGATGAACTCGTTGGACTCGACCACCTCGCGCAGGAAGATGGTTTCGCGCTTGTGGTTCGGCACCTGGATGCCGACGGTACTCTTGCCGGCCATGCGCTCGATGAGAATGCTCTCAGCTTTGAGCGCAAGGCAGAGGTCTTCAGAAAGATTGGTAATGCGGCTGTACTTGATGCCGGCTTCGGGCTTGAACTCGAAGGTGGTCACGACGGGGCCGGGGTTGATCTGCGTGATCTGGCCGTGCACACCGAATTCGGAACACTTCTCGACCAGCACCTGCGCCAGTTCCTTGAGATCGTCTTCGTCCACTTGCTGATGTTCCTCGGGACGGCGCAAGAGTGCGGACGATGGCAGCTTGTATCCGCCGGCGATCTTCGGCATGGTGGTCTTGGCCTTGCGCTCGGCGTCGGCCCGAGAGGCGACGGCGATCTCTTCTTCGTTGGAGAGTTCTTCGTCAAAGGGAACGGCAGGCGTGTTGGCCGCCGAAACAGGTCTCGCTGCCGGCGATTCGACGATTCCCTCTTCCTCCATCATTTTTTCGATGCCTGACTTGGTTCGCGGCTGTGGAGTGGTAACCGGTGGCTGCCGTACCAGCGGGACCGCCGCAGGTTCATCGGCGCGCCCCTTGGCGGGCACGAGTTGCGCGGTAACCACGGTCTTTTGTTCGCGCTTCTTGGCGAGTGCTTCGGCGGCTTTCTGCTTCTCGCGCTCTTTCTTCCAATCTTCGAAGCGGTCCCACCAGGCGTAGGCGAAAGCGAATCGCGTTTCAGACCAGATGCGGAGTTGGCCGATGGAGAAGGCCGTCGAGAGATAGGTCGCGGTGACGATGGCTGCGACGCAAACCAGGTAAGCGCCGGCAAGGTTCAGGTAATGAATCAAGGCGTCGGCGACGATGCGGCCGAGCAAGCCTTCGATCCCCGCACCCTTAGCCCAGTGCCAATGCCAGGGCAACAATCCGAGGAAGGCGCTGAGGAAGACGACCATGCCGATGGCGCCAGAAAATTTCGGCAGAGGCGACTCGATGTTGCGGGAGCGAAACCATCGCAGTGCGAACATCGCGAGAAAGATCGGAACGAGGAAGACGGAGATGCCGATGGTTTGGAGGAACAGGTCGGCGAACAATGCGCCGGCAATGCCGATCCAGTTGGCGATTTCGCGGCCGCCCTGCGCCGACGACGAAGTGTTCATCGACGGATCGGCTGGCGAATACGAGACCAGCGAGAGCGCCAGCAGAATTGAGGAAAGAAAAATCAGTAGGCCGACGAGTTCATTCAGCCGCTTGTTGTTGGTCGGAGTGGTCGCACGGACAAGAAACGTCATTTTTTGAGTCGGCATTCCGTCGAGACAGTCGCAGGGAGCTCACAAACACACGACATCGCAGCGCCCCACGCGCGCGTCGCCTGCATTCAGAGTTCGTCTTTCGGGAATACCCGAAGTTCCACCAGAGCGATTCTGATTATCCCAGAAAAAGCTGAGGAAACAAGTGGCGAGAGTGGATATTCTGGTACACCGATGGACGTGGGCGGTTCCCGGTTGGGCACTGTCCTAATTCGCCCGAAGAAAGGCTTGCCAACGGACGTCCGGGGATGATCGGAATTCGTGTCGCGATTGGTCTCAGCGATACTTCAGCGCGAGTATGAGCACTCCCGCAGCGATCAGGATTCCTCCGCTGACGTAGCCGATGTGTTGCTGGGTTTGCGGGTTCGTCAGGCGCCGGCCCATGGATCGTGCCATGTAGGCGTAGAGCGAGGCGTTGATCATCGCCATGAGGTCGAAGGTGGCGATGTAGATGGCGCCCTGGTAGACGAAGGATTGCGCCGTCGCGATGAACTGCGG
Organism: Acidobacteriaceae bacterium; assembly: GCA_003151155.1. Classification (GTDB taxonomy): domain Bacteria; phylum Acidobacteriota; class Terriglobia; order Terriglobales; family Acidobacteriaceae; genus Korobacter. The sequence goes on along the minus strand of PLWX01000117.1, from coordinate 63,323 downwards.
CACGAAGGCTACAAAAAACAAGATCAACTTGGGATTCGTCACCGTGACGGTGAAGGCCGCGGTGAAGCGTGCAGCGGCGCTGCGAGTGGCCGTCTCGGAGCCGAATTCGAGTTGGCGGCTGCGGCTGCGCGCTGCGACTACGGATCTCACACCGAGATAGACCAGGTAGAGGCCGCCGATGATCTTCATGATCGTGAAGGTAGTGGCCGAGGCGCGCAGGACGGCACCGGCCCCGGCGAGGGAGAGGCTCATGGCGACGAGATCGCCTGCGCCTACGCCGAGAACGGTGCTCCAGGCGTGACGCTTGTGATGAGCAAGGGCATCGGCGATCACCATGAACACAGTGGGGCCGGGGCTGCAAATAACAATGGCGCTCGCGAGAACGAACGCCATGTACAGGTGAGTCGACATCCTGGAGATTTTACTTCGCTGCCAGCATAGCAACCGAGTCGATGTGTACCGCGCCGCTGCTGGTCATGGAGCCTTTCACTTCGACGTGATGGCCGAGATGATCTTTTACGGCGTCGGGATTATCGATGGGAACGACCTTACCGTCGGCGTCGGTAACCAGGACTGGCTTTTCGCCCGCGACGACACATTTCTTGGCGCAGGCTTCGTGGGCGGCATTCGCGCCCTTGGCAGCGCACTTATCGTCACTGATCCAGCCTGCCCACGTACTGTCCTTGGCGAAGGCCGATACGGCCATCAAGGAACACAAACACATTGCGACTGCGAGTTTCTTCATGGTTGTCTCCTGGAGAATCAAAAGCCCTGCCCGTGCACAGCATGTTGTAGCAGGCATTGTAGTGTGATATCACACGGTACGGCTGGGAAGCGAATCGAGCAGCTCTGGAAACGCTGACCTTTTACTTGAAAGAGAAAACGTGGTGCAGGCTTCTACCGCTTGTCAGCCACCGCAGTGGATGGCGGTGGATTCTTCGTAGGTACGACGAAGATCACCTCGCCGGGGCGGGTGTAGTGTAGCTGCTCGCGGGCCTCGCGCTCAATGGCGGCCTTATCGCTTTTCAGCGACTTGACGTCTTTCTGGAGTGTCTCGTTTTCCTTGCTGAGCTTCTGCAGGTCGTCCTGAAGCTGGCGGTATTCGACTTTCTTCTTCTGGTAGACCATCCAGCCATTGGCGCCGAAGACCACGTGGTAGAAGGTGAGGCAGGTGAATAGGACGGTCAGGACGATCGCGCCCTTGCGCCGCCATAACTCGTAGACTTCCCGGCACTGCTCTACAAAGTTCATCTTCTACTCGAATACAAACTGCTTAGCGGACGCGCTGAGTTTCTTCAACCCATCCTGACTGCGTGCTTCGGTGTAAGCCCTGACCACGGGTTCCGTACCGCTGACGCGATAGCAAACCCAGGAACCGTCGTCGAGAACCAGCTTCAGGCCGTCTTTCCGATTGATCTCCGAAACCTTCTTGCCGTGGAAATCTTTCGGGTCGGACTTCATCTTTGTAGTGAACTTCTCTTTCACTTCCGGCGTCAAGTGGAAGTTCTGTCTTTCAGGGTAGAAGGAACCAACCTTGCCAAATAATTCTTGTAATTGGATACCGATCGGCTTTCCGCGACGCGCGACCATCTCGCAGCAAAGTAGACACGCGAGCACGCCATCTTTTTCAGGAACGTGGTGGCGAATGGAAAGTCCGGCGCTCTCTTCCCCGCCGATGGCGATCTTGTCCTGCTTGATGAGCTCGCCAATGTACTTGAAACCTACGGGCGTCTCGTGCAACTCGACCTTATGATGATCGGCGAGAGCGTTGACGAGGTTGGTAGTGGCTACGGATTTCGCTACACCATTTTTCCAGCCGCGGGTTTCGACGAGGTAATCGAAAAGCAGCGCGATGATGTAATTCGGCTGAATGAAGGTGCCGTCGGCATCGACGATGCCAAAGCGATCAGCATCGCCGTCGGTGGCGATACCAATGCCGGCGCCCGTCTCTTTCATCTTGGCGCGCATTTCGTTGAGCAGATGATCGTCAGGTTCAGGAGCATGGCCGCCGAAGAGAACGTCCCGAACGTCATGCACGGTGGCGATGCCGATGCCGGCCTCGCGCAATAAGAAATCGGGATATCCGCGGGCCGCTCCCCAGAGCGGGTCGTACACGACTTTGAGGCCGGACTTCTTGATCGCCGCTAGGTCGATCACTTCTCTCAAGCGGGCGAGATAGTGATCTTTGATGTCGATGTTCTCGGCCTTCGGATGCTGCGGGCCAGGCTTTACTGACTCCACTTCTTCGCCCAGGCCGGCGATTTCGGCCTCGATTTGTTTCGTCACATCGGGCAGGGCAGGAGCGCCGTCGGGAGTGGAGAACTTGATGCCGTTGTATTCCGGAGGATTGTGCGAGGCGGTGAAATTGATCGCGCCGCCGGTCTTGCGCCGCATCACTTCCCAGGAAATGGCCGGGGTCGGAGCGGCATCGCTGATAACGAGCGGAGTGACGCCATGCGCCGAGAGGATGTCGGCGGCGGTCTGCACAAAGGCTTCACCTAGAAAACGTGGATCGCGACCGACGATCAGCGTGGCCTTGGGATTCTGTTTAGCAACATAGCGGGCGATGCCGGTCACTGCACGGCGGACGTTCGCGAAAGTGAACTCCTCGGCGACGATGGCGCGCCATCCCGAGGTTCCAAACTTAATTTGAGTTGCCATGGCTTGCCTTGCTTGCCGAAAACAGCGGGCACAATTGAAGTGAACAGAAGACCGAAGGGATATTGTAGCCGCTCATCTTGTGTTGAGAGCTGTGGAAGGCGAGAATCGTTGCATGACGGATGCCCGCATTGTGTTGACGACGGTGGCGCTGCACGAAACCGCGATCGCGATGGCCCGCACGCTGGTGCAAGAACGCCTGGCGGCGGGCGTGAATGTCTCTCCGGGAGTCGAATCGATTTACTGGTGGCAGGAGAAGCTTGAGCAGACGCTGGAGTATGTGCTGATGATCAAGACCACTGCCGGCAAGATCGATGCGCTGCGGGAACGGATGATGAAGTTGCATCCGTACGAGCTGCCGGAGTTTGTGATACTTCCGATCGAAGGTGGCAGTGAAGCTTATCTGCAGTGGATCGGTGAGAGCGTGGCTGGGTGATTCACACTTTTCTGGCTTCGAGGTTCAAGCGCCAGTAATCGAGGGTGAACGGCGGATCGTCTTCCGCTCCCAGTTCCCGCATGCGATGCAGAAGGTATTCAGCACCCTCGACGGGGAGCTTCGCGACGTGGGCACGCAGCACCACCGTCTGTAGGAACTCGCGGTAGGTCTGGGCATCGGGAATTACGGTCGGGGTGGATTCCAGCCAGGCTTCGGCGTCATGAAAGCCGGCACGCTTCAGGCGTCCGGTGGTCTGTTCGGGTGAGGCGAAATTTACGGGCTCGGTGAAGTTCTGGAAATACGGCGCCAGTTCTTTTTTCTCGGCGATGATCTGCTTGGCACGCCCATACGTTTTTTCCAGGTTCGGGCCGCCCCCGCATTGCGCGATCAATCTTCCTCCCGAACGCAGGGCGCGGAACAGACTGCGAAACAGCTTGTCGTGGTCCTGCACCCAGTGAAAGGCGGCGGTGCTGAAGATAAGGTCAACTTCGTTCTCAAGCGGCAGGGTGGTCATGTCGGCTTCGAGGCAACGAACGCGGTCGCGAAAATCGGCGAGCGTCTGGCGTGCGCTGCGCAGCATGTTGGCGGAGAAATCGGATGCGATCACGCGGCCGCGGGGCAGGCGCTTTGCGAGTTCGGCCGTGACACGACCGGTACCGCAGCCCGCGTCGAGAACGGTCTCATCGCCACGCAGTTGCAGGCGATCGAGAACTTTCATCCCCCACTGGAACTGCGGATCGGAAAGCTGATGATATTGGGTCGAGTTCCATTCCCGCGGACTTTGGCCCATGGGACTAGGTTAAACGGGCAGACAGACATCGACAATGGTCGATGGGTAGGGCATACAGGTCTCAGAGGTCCCTGAGACCTGCGTGCTAGATGGCCGAAATCGCCTGCTCCAAATCGGCAATGATGTCTTCCACGTCCTCCACGCCGACCGAGATGCGCACCAGGCCGTCGGTAATGCCGATGGCGGCTCTTCCCTTTTCGCCCAGAGCCGCGTGGGTCATGGTCGCCGGGTGGGAGATGAGAGTTTCAACGCCGCCGAGAGATTCTCCGAGGGTGCAGACGCGCACGCGCTTGAGCATCTTCTTGGCGTTCTCGAGCGAACCGGTCTCAAAGGTGATCAGCGCGCCGAAGCCGGTCATCTGCTGTTTCGCCAACTCGTGTTGCGGATGCGAGGGCAGGCCAGGGTAAAACACCTTTTTCAACTTTTTCTGCTTGCTGAGGAAATCGGCAACGATGCGGCCGCTCTCGTCATGCTGCTTCATGCGGAGGGCGAGGGTCTTAACGCCGCGCAGGATGAGCCAGCTTTCGAACGGCGACATGATCGCGCCAACGGACTTCTGGATGAAGGCCAGTTTTTCGGCCTGTTCCTTCGTCGTGCAAACGAGTACGCCGCCGAGGCCGTCGCTGTGGCCGTTGAGAAACTTCGTGGTGGAGTGCAGCACCATGTCAGCCCCGAGTTCGATGGGCTTCTGAAAATACGGCGACATAAAAGTGTTGTCGACGACGACCTCGACATTCTTTTTATGCGCAATCTTGCTGATCGCCGCGATGTCGCTCAAGGTCATAAGGGGATTGGTGGGCGTCTCCACGTAGACGTAGCGGGTGTTCTTGCGGATGGCGCGCTCGGTGGCCTTCAGGTTGGAGGTGTCGACGTAGGTGAATTCCAAACCAAAGTTGACCAGCACCTGGTTGAAGAGCCTGGGCACGCCGCCATAAACGTTGCTGGAGCAGACGATGTGGTCGCCTCGCTTAAGCAGCGAGCACATGGCGCTGACCGCGGCCATGCCACTGGCAAAGACCTTGGAATCGATGCCGCCTTCGAGCGAGGCCAGGTTTCGCTCAAGGCGATCGCGCGTGGGATTGGAGACACGTGAGTATTCGTAGCCGAGACGGGGCTTGCCGAGTTCATCCTGGGCGTAGGTAGAGGTGGCGTAGATCGGAACGCCCACGGACCCGGTGAGCTTTTCGGGCTCCTGGCCGACGTGGATACAGCGGGTGGAGAATCCTGCAGACTTCTTTTTCATTAATGCCTTTCAGAATCTTTGAACAGGAAGGTCACGGAGTAAACGAAGGGATGGTTTTCCATTCGGTGCCGCGCACGAATCGCTTGCTGCCATCTTTCAGATGGGCAACATTAAAATTTATCAACAGTCCAAGACTTTTCCCGCTCAGTTTGAGGTACGAAATCAACTGCGCATGACAGACGGGTTGAACTTTATCCACCGATTTCAACTCGACAATTACAAGATCGTCCACGAGAAGGTCGATTCGATAACCCGCATCCAGTTGAATGCCGTCATATTGAATTGGCAGGCTTAGCTGCGTTTCGCATTTATGTCCCATCTTGCGTAACTCGTAGGCCAAACATACCTCATACACGCTCTCAAGCATCCCAGGGCCAAGAGCCGTATGTACTTTCATCGCGGCGGTGATTACATCATGGCTAACGTCGAGCGCTGTCACTCGAGTCTCCACGGCGTAACAACCTTCGTTCCCTTCGTGCCCTTCGTGTTTCAAGAGCTTTGCCTTACTCGTTGAAGTGGTATGGATCCTTGGAAAGATAGCGTTCGGCGGAATCGGGGATGATAGTTGCGACGCGTTTGCCGGGACCGAGGCGCTTGGCCAGATGCATGGCGGCAAACAACGCTGCTCCTGCGCTCGATCCGGCGAGGACGCCTTCTTTCGCAGCCAGGTCTTTAATCGTCGCGAAGGCGTCGGTGTCTTTGACGGCGATAACTTCATCGCACACGCTACGGTCGAAGGTGGCGGGGATGAAACTTGCGCCAATGCCTTCCACCGCGTGAGCACCGCTCTTGCCGCCGCCGTACACCGAGGCCTGCGATTCAACGAGAACGCACAGAGTTTGCGGCGAACGCTCCTTGATGAAGCGGGCGACGCCTGTAAACGTTCCCGCCGTTCCGGCGCCGAGGGCGATGGCGTCGATCTGTCCGCCCATCTGTTCCCAGAGTTCGCGGGCGGTGGTCTTGTAGTGGAAGTCAGGATTCGCCTGGTTTTCGAATTGTCCGGCGAGCCAGGAGCCGGGGATCTCATTCAACAGCTTCTTCACCAGGCGGATAGCGCCTTCCATCCCTTCGGAGTCGGGGGTGCGATGGACGACCGCACCGAGGGCTTCCATCAGCATGACTTTTTCTTTGCTGAACTTCTGTGGAACGGCGAGGACCACTTTGTATCCACGGCTGACGCCGATGAGAGCGAGGCCCACGCCGGTATTCCCTGCCGTGGCTTCGAGGATCGTGGACCCCTGCTTCAGAATGCCTTCGCGCTCGGCCTTGAGGATCATGCCGAGGGCAGCGCGGTCTTTAATGCTTCCGCCAGGGTTCAGGTATTCGAGCTTCACGTAAATGTCGGCCATGGTGCTGGGCACCATTTTGCGCAGGTGGAGCATCGGAGTCTGGCCGACGAGTTCAGAGATATCTTCGGCAACGCGGAGAGTGGACATTTCAGAGATCTTCATAAGGAAAAGGCCAACCCTTCAGGCTATCGGGTAACGATGCGAAAGGTCAACGGTGCAATGGTGTTGTGGGGCCAGTTCCGTTCCGGAGAACATCGGCAACAATGTGATGGCGCGCACTTACAAACCGAGGCTCGACGGGCTAAGCCGAGCGGCGCGCCGCTTCTTCTTGCTGTTCGACCGGCTTCGGCGTGGAGCGACTGGACATCGATTCCGGCTGAGCGAGCACCTCGCGGAGCGCCCAGTCGATACGCTGGATCGCTTCGCGGGTCGTTTTCTCGAGTTGCGGATCATTCTGCGCGTAAACCGAGAGGCTGATCGCGGTCATGGCATTGCGGACGTGGTGGTTCATTTCGGCAATCATGCGCATGCGCGCGCGATCGGCAGCCATGTGGGTGCGATAGTGGAGCAGACCCAGCCCGGTGACGAGGGCGGTCAACAGGCCCATAAACATGTCGGAGTACCACAGCATCTGGCGGGTGTGGCCGACGGTGCGATCGATGGCAATCTGCACGAGGAATATCGCGAGGCCAAGAAGAGCGCCAGCCAGCACGGCACCGACCGCGCTGTGACGGACGATTTTCGCCGGATACGCTTCGAACAACATTTCCGGACGCCAGTAGCGTCTCCGCTCTGCTTGAACTTTGCTTTCCATGGGTTGGTAGATTGATCCTAGGATGAAGACGCGCTAGTTCGCAACTCAGAAGCAGAGTGGCTGATGTGAATTTTTTGTATCCAAACACGAAAGGCTTGTCCGAGTGGACAAGCCTCTCTTGTCTTAATGCGCGGGTGGGCCCGGCGGTGGGGCCGCCGGCTTTGCGAATTTGGACGGATCGATGGGCGTGTTCAATTCCACAGAATCGACTTTCATCGTGAAACGACTGAAGGGTCGCGCGATGGTCCACTGGAACGGAAGCTTCGCGCCGTGTTGATCGCGATAATCGGCAAAATCGACCTGGGTTGGGTTTATGCCGAGAGGAGTGTTGGCATAGCGCACCATGCGAACCAGTAGGCCGGACTCTTTGTCGAAATAGAGTTTTACCGGCGGCTGGTTGGGATTGATGCCGAGTACAACATTCACTTCTTTGCCGTCGATAGTGTCTGGCTTGGCGGATTTTAGTTCCGTGAAAGCCTTGCGTGGATCGCTAGGCAGCAGGAATTCGGCGTCGAGTTTGGCGGCGTATTGCTCGTCGGCGTTCATGATGCGCAGAGGACGCTTGGGAAAGCTGAGCCAGCCTTCACTGCCGTCGTACGCAGTAACACTGTCGGCACCGCCGGGCATGTGGGCGATCGAGACGCGACGATCGGGAGCCTCTTCATAAATCTCGACGGCGACCTTTCCGGGACCCATCGCCATGTTGGCTTTTTCGCTGGCTGACTTGAGCTTCGCGATTGCATCGGAGCCCCCGACGGCTTTCACGTAGGCGTCGATGACCGGATCGGCCGAGGGCATCTGTGCGTCGTGGTCGTGATGCTCGTGCTCCATCGCTTCCGTATTCATGGGCTCGCGCGCTTCGGCGGTGATGATGGGAATACCCTGCGGGTGCGGGCTGCCGCGATGGCAGGTGTTGCAGCTCACTTCTTTTTTGCCCTCGAAATTCTCCTGGTTGATGGTGATCATCATCGTCATCATCTTGCGGGCGGTCTTCTTTTCGTCCTTGTCGTCTTTATCAAACGCGCCTTCGACGTGGCAGAAGTCGCACTCGACGCCGAGGGAATTTGCGATGAACTGCATCGAGGGGATGAGCTGATCGGCAGGGGTGTCTTTGAGCACCTGGATGTTCTTGAAAGCCTGCACCGCGGTCTTCGGACCGGCGGAGGGCGGCGCTTGCGCGGGCTTGCCGGAAATGAGAGCGGTGGCCGCGGAGAGCACGGCGACAGAGATCGCGACGCGACGCACGATGGCGCCGTGATTGGATGGCATGGATCAAACCCCCGTAACGAGCGAGGGAGAATGTAGCACATTTCATTGGCGCGGCAGGCGAGCGCCGTTGGGCTCGGACCAGAATTTACGATTCAATTCGATCAACCGTGCATTGCTGAGTTCGCCAGTGAAGACCATGCGTTGGAAGAAGGTGGAAAAGCTTTCCCGCTGAAGGAATTTGCCGTGCTCCATCAATTCGTAAAGAGCGATGGCGAGGACGTGCATGCCGGCATCCTGAATGCGCCAATATTCTTGCTCGTCATCCTCCAAGCCCATGGATTGCGTGAGCGTCTGCTCGAGTGCCTGCACGCAATCCTCTTCGACGAAGCCCTCAAACTCGTTGTAGCCGAACGAAGGATTGTGGTGCAGCACTTTGTCCATCAGGAACGGGTCGTGGCGTAAGGCTTCGACGGCCTCGCGCGTTTTGGGGTCGTCGAGACTGTACGGCGGGTGCATCATCTCGTGCACCGCGTTGTGGAGAACGATGTCGGATGGATAGGAAACGTGAGTAAGAAAGCGGGTTCCGGTGATCTTGATGCCGTGGGGCTCGAAATAATACAGCAAGTAAACCTGGATACGGTTGTCGGGCAGGCGGTGCCCGAGCACTTGTTCCTGGATAGGGACGATGTTGTAGCGTGCCAGTTCCGGTTGGAGATGCGACATGCGAGCAAGAATCTGCGAACGGACGTGCTGGTTCCAGTCATCGTCGAAGCCGATGCGTTTCAGCGCGCGGATCGCGGCAATCAAATGTGGCCGCACTTGCATGAACTCCGAGAAATTCGGTTCGGAGTAGTACGGCGTGGCCTGGAGTCGCTCGCGGATCTCGTTGGGTTTATCGAGAGCGATCAGTATGTCATCGAGCATGTCGCCCGCTTCGACGGAGAGGATAAGTGCGAGGTCGGCGGAGACGATGCCCTTGTTCTTGTCCTTAATGATGCGCTTGATGGCGACGAAATCGTTTTTCTCCTGCGGTGTGAGGCGAGGCGCCAGGCGGTTGTAATCGTCGCGATAGAACTTGAGATAGAAAGGATCGCCGCTGAGCATGTCGAGGGCGCACAGGGCATCGTATTTGAGCGACGGGGAGACCACCCACTGCGTCGTCGTATGGAGCGATTTCTCGGGCCAGGGATCGGACGGATGGCGCATGCGCTGCGCCTCGGCCATGCCGCACAGCATCGAGAGAAAGAATGCGAAGACGAGAGGTTTTCGCAGCTGAAACATATCTACAAAAACACGAAGGCCCCGCCAAAGTCGCGGGGCTTCGTGGCAAGTCATAGTCTAGTGAGGCGTGGTATTCGACGATTGCGTTTTCGGCGCGGGAGCTGACGCCGTGCCACCCGCATAGTATCCGCTGCGGGTACGCACCTGCAGTTGTTTGAAGCCGCGCGCCCGGGCTTCCACTTTCACATTGCGGTATCCGCCATGTGACTGTGGATTAGTGGGCTTGTACGAGATCGTGTACTGGTTGCGGATATCGTGCGCGATCTGCTGAGTGATGTGATCGACTTCGTCGAGGCTTGCGGGGAAGAATGCGACGCCGCCCGTGGCTTCCGCCAGTTCGCGAAGCGCACGCTGGGCGCGACGCTTATGGCTTCCCTGCTCGTCGAGGATGCCGATGGTATAGATCGTTGGACCGTTCTCGACCTGCACCTGGCGAATCGTCTGCTCCAAGGTATTGAGACTGGCATCATCCTCGCCGTCGGTGACGATGAAGAGCACCTTCTTCTCGAGGTTGGGCGCCTTCATCAAGTGCGCATTCGAAGCCAATACTGCGTCATAAAGAGCCGTACCGCCGCGGGTCTCATAGCGGTCCAGCGCATCCTTCAATTTGTTGACGTTGTCGGTGTAATCCTGGTCGAGGTAGTAATCGTCGTTGAAGTTGACGAGGAAAACCTCATCGCTGGGATTGCTGGCCTTCACCAGATTGACAGCGGCTTTGTTCACGCTGGGCCGCTTGTCGCGCATGGAGCCGGAGTTGTCGATCACGACCCCGAGCGCTACGGGAATGTCTTCGTGCTGGAAGCCCTTAATCTGCTGCAGCTGACCGTTTTCGTAAACCGTGAAGGCGTTTTTGTCCAGACTGGTCACGAGGCGCTGACGCTCATCGACGACCGTGGCATTCAAGTGCACTTCTTCGACGTTCGCCCGGAATGTATATTGCTCGCCGACCTTGGAATCCGGTGCGCGGCCTCTCTCTTGCGCGTTGGGAACCTGAACCGTATCGGACGGCTGGTTGGGAGATTTTTGGACGGGACCAGTCGGCTGATCGCCGGCGCCGTTGTCGACCGGCATGATCAAGCCGTCGTCGGTCTTACCTTGCTGCCCGGCAGGGGGCTGGGCATTCTGACCTTGCTGATTTTGCGCCGGCTGCTGACCTTGCTGCGGCTGCGAACTGTCATCAATCGGCATGATCAGCCCACCGTCATCTTTACCCTGCTGACCAGCAGGCGCCGGTTGTTGCTGATTCTGAGCAGGCGCTTGGTTCGACTGCGTCTGGTTTGAGCTGGGCTGGGCCGGGGCGCTATCGATGGGCTGAGTGACACCGCCTTCCACGCGGCCTTGCTGGCCCGGCGGGGGATTCTGCCCTTGCGCATTAGTAGGCGTGGGCGTCTGGGCGAGGATCAGCCCGCTCCCCAGTGCCCCTAGCATGAGAACTGTGAGTACACGTAAGTTTATAGTTTTCAATTTATTCCGAAGGAGCATAGTACCCAGTTTTCGCGAAAACATGGAGCGGTGGCAAACCCTTCGGCGGGGTCAAGCGAACCTTGATCTTCCGCCACTTGCCATCTTTCCCTGGTTTACTTGGACGGTATCCGAGGACATATTGGTTGCGCAGCTCTACTCCAATCTTTGTGGCTACATCCGCCAATTCATTGACGTTATCGATGGGGAACGTCCGTCCGCCCGTCCAATCGGAGATCTCTGACAGCAATGCCGGGCCCTTGGCTTCTTCCGGCATGGCCGGATTGAGATCGTAAATTCCGATGGCGTAAATCTGCACATCCGCTTCCCTAACCATCGACTTAATCTCGTTTTCAGTATAGCGACTGTGGTTGTCGCCGCCGTCCGACACGATCAGCAACGCCTTGCGCTCATATTTGGCCTGCCGCATTTTGTTCATGCCGAGGTAAATGGCATCCAGCAACGAGGTCCGGTCTTTCGGAGTAATCGTTGTCAGTTTCTCCTGGATGTCTTCGATCCGGTCGGTGAAATCCTGCAAGATCTGGGGCTTATCGTTAAAGGTAATGACGAAGAACTCGTCGTCCGGGTTAGCGGTCTTGAAGAATTCCACGATGGCATCGCGGGATTTGTCGATCTTGTTGGCCATCGAGCCGCTCACATCAAAGATCACGCCGATCGAGACCGGGGCGTCTTCGCTGGAGAAGTGCCGAATCTGCTGCGCGACGCCGGCGTCGGTGACCTGGAAGTTTTCTTTCTCGAGTCCAGTCACCAGGCGGTTGTCGGGATCGGTCACCGTAACTGGGACGAGAACAAGATTTACATCCACCCGCATTGGGCGGGTATGCGTGGTCAGGCTGGGGTCGGCTTGCGGAACCGCGGGCTTCGGCGCCTCGCGCGGCTGCACATGCACTTCGTTGGAATCCACCTGAGCGAATGCCGGCAGAGCCGTACCAACGATCGTCGCCACAAGCAGGGTGAAGCAAAGAAGGTAAATGCGTGAACGAGGTTGCGCCGCCTGGTAAGGCGCTGCGGTGCGCGAGACTTGCAAGGTACACGTGACCGCGTTCACGTGCTCCGTACAATTCAGGCTACCCATAGGGGTCCCTTCTTTCGGTGTGGCGCAGATGTTATCACAGCTGGTTGTGAGGAGAAGCAACGTTTCCGCACCGTTGCAATAGTACCTGCCGTGGCTACTCAGATGAGAAATTAGACGCCTTTGGTTTCCTTTTTTAACTGCTACAATCCGGCTAGTTGCCTGTACGACAACAGTTGAATTTTGCAACGTATCGCCACCTTGCGAGACGGTTATTGATCAGCCACTTAGCAGCGATTCCGGTTTCAGGATACAAGCCAGCCGCGCGTCACGATGGCTCGTTTAGGTCAGAGGAAGCAAGCCGCCGTTGAACCTCAATCAAAAACCGCTTTCAGTTTGCTTGTCTCTACTGTTTTTGGCGGCATTGCTTTGGCTCGTTCCACTGGGTCGCACGCAAAGCCAAAAACACCTTGCGGTGTACGCACCTGCCACGCTTTATTCCGTTCCCATCACCCCCATGGATGGACACGACTACGTAGGGCTCGCGGATGCGTTGGAGCCGCTCGGCACTGTCGAAGCGCGGGAGGACGGCAAGAAATGGAAGCTGCGTTTTACTCCCTCCGGCGGCCGCGAAGTCGATGCCGAATTCCAGGATGGAAAAAATAAGGGCAAGGTTCGCGGACAGGACTTCGAACTCTCCGGAAATTTTCACATGGAGAACGGCCGCGGATACGTGCCGCTGCATAATCTCGGCAGCATGCTTCCGATGTTCGTCGGACTCTCCAGCGAGTTTCGCGAGAGTGCCTTGCGCTTGCTGCTCGGCAATGTGACGATTCACTTCAACCAGGAAGTGCAGAAAGGCACGCCTTCGAAGCTGGTGCTTACGTTTTCCTCGCCAGTGAACCCGATGGTGGCAACAGAGCCAGGAAGACTGCGGCTGGTTTTTCGCCGTGAGCCACTGGTCAATTCCGGCCCTGACAATGTGCAGACCGGAGACACCACCATCGCGAGCACCAACTATAGCGAGAACGCCGGCATCCCGCAGTTCACGGTGAATAGTTCGGTTCCGCTGACGGCGGTGTTCACCGATAGCAACAAAACCATCACCATAACTCCCGCGGCACCGGTGACGACGGCGACAACGGAACCGGCTACCCCGCCGCCACCACCGCCGGCCACGACAACCACGACGACAACAACCCCAACCACGCCTCCCGCGCCACCGGCGCCGGTATCCCCGCGTTTTCTTGTCGTGATCGATCCCGCGCACGGCGGAGACGAACGCGGTGCGGCCATTACCGACGCGATCAAAGAGAAAGATGTGAACCTGGCGTTTGCCCGCCGCCTGCAACACGAACTGCAGAACAAAGGGATGAACGCAATTCTGCTGCGTTCGGGAGATAACACGGTGGGCCTGGACGATCGCGCCATCGCTACCAACTCCGCGCACCCTTCGCTCTACCTCTGCGTGCACGCGGCGAACCTGGGAACCGGCATGCGGATCTTCACCGCGCTGATGCCGCCGGTGGGCGTGAACTCGCGGAAATTTCTTCCCTGGCAACAAGCGCAGTCGCCTTTTCTTGATTTGAGTTCGCAGGTTGCGGGTTCAATCTCGGCGGAATTGAGCAACCGGCAGATCGCGGTCACTGCCCTGCCTGCACCCCTGCGGCCGCTGCGCAATGTCGCCGCACCCGCGATTGCGCTCGAAATGGCGCCGCCAGAAGATGAGGCTGAAGGCATCAGCGGCACCGAGTATCAGCAGAACATCGCCGCGGCGGTTGCCAACGGCATTGCTGCCATGAAAACGAAACTGCAGGGGGCCAGATGATTCCCCGGCACCTCAAGATCATGGTTGTCATCCTGTTCGTGCTGATCGCTTTGCTCGGCCTGTCTACGTACCGGTTGAAGCACAACGCGGAACGGAGTTCCGGGAAAGTTGCGCTCGATAAGCTTCCCGTGGCTCCGCCGGTGACTGGCCCGACGAGTAGCGCCACGTTGTATGTGGCTGACGATCACACCGGGTTGCTGACTCGCACCACCGTCAATATTCCACTGCCCCCGGCCAGCAGCGAACGCACCCAGCAGATTGTTCGCAACCTGCTGGCGCTGTACCAGACGACGCCATCGCCCCATGAGATTGGCGAGGGCGCGGATGTGAACGATGTTTACTTCGTCAAAGACGGTTTGGTGGTGCTGGATTTCAACAGTGAGTTCGCTGAAAAGCATCCGTCGGGCATATTGGCGGAGGAGTTGACGGTCGCTTCGATCGTCGCCACGCTGCACGCGAATAATCCGGAGATCTTAAAAGTGAAAATTCTGGTGGAAGGAAAAGAGCGCGAGACTCTCGCCGGGCATGCCGATCTGCAGACGCCCTTCGACGCGGCTAATTTCACCCAGATGGTGAAGGACCTGCAATGAGCGCACAACGGCCCGTAATTGGTGTCTTTGACTCTGGGTTCGGCGGATTGACGGTGCTCCGCGAAATGGTTCGACTGGTGCCCAATGCGGAGTATCTCTACTTTGGCGACACCGCCCGATTGCCCTATGGCACGAAGTCTGCCGAGACCGTGGCGCGCTATGCCCTGGGGGCTTGCCACTTCCTTGAGAGCCAGGGTGCCGAGCACCTGGTGATCGCATGTAATACCGCAACCGCGCTCGCCATGGACGCGATTACGAGCTACGCGCATGTTCCGGCGATCGGCGTGATTGACCCGGGGGCCGCGGCTGCTGCTGCGCTTTCGAAGACTCGCCACGTCGCGGTGATTGGTACGGAAGCGACAATCGCCAGTCATGCGTATCATCGCGCTTTGGAAAAACTGAAGTTGCAGGCTTACGAAAAAGCCTGTCCGCTGCTGGTGCCGTTGGTGGAAGAGGGTTGGATCGATCATCCGGTAACGCAGCAGGTGGCCGAGATTTATCTACAGGACGCGTTTCTGCACAAAGATCAGCGTAGCGATGTGCTTTTGCTGGGATGTACGCATTATCCGCTGATTCGTCCGCTGCTGAGAAAAGTTGTGCCGTCGGATGTAGCGATCGTGGACTCGGCGGAGTCCACGGCGTACGCCTTGGCGAAAAAGCTTGGCGTGGATCCGCCTCCGGCTTCGGCTTCGGCTTCGGGAGCCACACATGCCAGCGGTGCTCGAGCGGTGACGGCGCCCAGTGCGCCCGATCCGCGACCTGGAACGCCGGGCTTCCGCTTCTTCGTCACCGACTCCGTACAGAAGTTCCGTAGACTGGGCGCCGGCTTCCTGGGACATCCGGTGGACAACGTAGAGCACGTGGACCTGGGCGGATAAAGGCCGGCACTTCCCGAATCTGTAGAAATCCGGAAAGTCTCTACGTGCATCAGAATTATCATGCGTACTCTGAATCTTCTGATCGCCTCTCTCTTGCTGGTTTTTCTCGCCGCCTGCAACTCTCCGCAGAACCCTGACCAGATTCGCGAGCGTACCGCGAATGCGACCTCGCAAATCAAGACCGACACCAAGGCGGTCGCCGAAGGAATTAAAGAAGGGCTGGGACGAAGTTCGACCGTCGATATCAATTCCGCCAGCAAAGAAGACCTGATGAAGTTGCCGGGGATCACCGACGCGCGCGCGGAACGGATTATCGCCGCGCGGCCTTATGACCAGGCTACGGAACTGGTGACGCGCAAGGTTTTGACCAAGGGTGAGTACGACCAGATCGCAACTCATGTAACCGCGAAGAAGTAAATTTTTCCCCTTCGACGAGCGCACGCCGGATTGGGTGTGCTCCTGCAACATTCTGATCTGCAATTGACATATCCGGCCTCGAACGTGCAAACTGGGCAATCTTCAAAAGGGCCGGGATTTCTGTTTCCGGACCTCCCGAACAGTTTTCGTAAATAAACGATGACCGTGCAAAGAGTGTCGTATACCCTCGATTCATCTCTCGACAGCGTGAACAAGGCCGAAGAAGAGGCGACCAAAGTAGCCACGCGCGCCGGGTTCGACGAGGATGAAACTGGCCGCATCTCCATGGCAGTACGCGAAGCCATGGTGAACGCGGTGCTGCACGGCAATCATTACGATCCCAATAAGCGGGTTTCGATCTCGTTCGAGATGACGGGAAACGAGCTGGTAATTACGGTACAGGATCAAGGCGCGGGACTGGACGTAGATAACGTGGCCGATCCCCTGGCGCCGGAGAATTTGTTGAAACAGTCTGGACGAGGCATCTTCCTCATCCGGGCTTTCATGGACGAAGTTCGGTTTCGGAAGCTCGAGCCCGGAACAGAAATTACATTGATCAAGCGGGTCCACGCAGCGGCGTCGGACCACAAGGAGGCTTCCCAGTGACGATGAAAGCAAGCACACGCCAGGTAGACGGCATCACGATCGTTGACCTGAGTGGGCGTATCACCCTCGGCGAAGGCAGCGTTGTATTGCGCGACACCATTCGCGACGTGGTCGGGCAGGGCCATAAGAAGATCCTGCTCAACCTTGGCGACGTCACTTACATTGACAGCTCCGGTATCGGCGAACTGGTCAGCGGGTTCACATCCGTCCGCAACCAGGGCGGCGAACTGAAACTGCTCAACCTGACCAAGAAAGTGCATGACCTGCTGCAAATCACCAAGCTCTACACCGTCTTTGATATTAAAGACGATGAAGCCTCGGCGATCGCCGCCTTCAAGTAGACTACCGTATCGATTTCGCACTTGTGCGAGCGACCCGAGCCTCGCGGCTTTGCCGTGGGGCTTTGTTGCGTGAGGAGAACTTATGATGCCAGAATCGCTTCCCTGCCTTCGCTGCAAAACCCCAATGGAACCAGGCTTCATCGCGGACGCAACCTACGGCGGCAATGTGCAGGAGAAGTGGGCGGCCGGTGCCGCCGAGAACAGCGCGTGGTGGGGAACGCTGAAAACCAAGGGCAAGGAACTTTATCCGGTCAGCACACTTCGTTGTCCGAAGTGCGGCTATCTGGAATCCTACGCGCGAGGCGGACCGGGGCTATAATCCTCGGCCATCATGCAGAACCGCTCGGTGCCTGCCGGCATAATCTTGCCGCACATCGTTTACGAAAATCTTTCGGCCGCCATCGACTGGCTCGTTCGCGTGTTCGGTTTCACTGAGCACTATCGTTACGGAGATCCGGTGCAAGGGGCGCAGTTGCATCTCGGCAATGCCCACATCATGGTGCGCACCGCGCGCGGGCCGCAGAAAAGTCCTGCTTCGCTCGGCTTCGGCATGCAGTCGCCGACCGTGTTCGTCGAAGACGTGGAGGCGCAGTTGCGTCAAGCACGCTCGGGTGGGGCGAAGATCGTCGAAGAACTGAACGTCACGCCCTATGGCGAAGAACAGATCGGGGTCGAAGATCTCGAAGGCCACCACTGGCTGTTTGCGCGGCATGTGAAGGATGTCGATCCGACAACTTGGGGCGCCGAAGTCAAGCGCGGCTGATTATACCCATTTTTCCGGCGCCGCATCGAACGTCGCTTTGTGATCCGGAGAACAGAAGTAGTATGTCTTCCCCTTGTACACCGACTTCGGAGCATTGGCCCGATCCACGTCCATCGAACATACCTGGCACAGCGGGTGTTCATCGGTCGAGACCTTGGCCTGCAGATAGGCCGCGTTCGAATTCGGATTCAACCAGCCCTGTCCCTGGTATTCCAACTGATCCGCGGTAGCGAGGGCGACCTCGCGCCCGAAGTAGCGATCGACGACATGCAGCGCAAGATCAATCCCCGACGAAAGACCGCCGGAGGAAGCCAGGTTGCCCTCTTCCACGTAGCGCAGTCCGCGTTTCAGCTGCACGTCCGGAAATTGCATGGCAAAGCCACGGTAGTCGTCATGGTGCGTGGTGGCCGGCTTACCCGACAACAGACCCGTCTTTGCCAGGATCGTTGCGCCGGTGCAAACCGACATCGTCACATCCGTGGTCTTGGTTGCGGCGCGAATCCAATCCAGCATCGCCTTGCTGCTTCCGCCCTGCGCCGGTATCACCAGGACCTTCGGCATGGGCGCATTTGAAAACGTGTAATCGGGTTGAACCTTTACTCCGCCGACCCGAACCGGCTGCATTGTCTCCGCAACGGTATACAAATGAAACGGCATCTGGTCGCCCATGCTCGATCCGCGCGATTGAATCATCACATTGCTGAACACCTCCCACGGGCCCGCGAGATCGATCATTACGGTCCCATCCGAGACCACGAAGGCCACCAGAATCTCGCCGTGGGCCGGCGGATGCAGCGGATTCGAAAGGTTCGCCGGTGGGTTCTGATTTGGTTCTGGTGAGGAAGGTGTCTGGGCGAAGGATAGGTTGGGAAGGGCGGCCACGACGCCGAATGCGGCCGTCGATCGAAGGAATTCTCGACGCTTCATACCACGCTTCTTTCTCTGCCCGGCGCTGCTCCAAGGCGGGAGCCGCGCGCAAGGTACATAGCCTACACCTCACATTGGCCAGCCAGGAAGTTTTCCAGCCCACAAATTGTCAACGTTGCTTGCACGTATTTCGTGGTGTCCTCCGGTTCCTGGGTAACTCCCCGAACCAAACGTAATCTATTCACACCCAACATCCCTCGCTATGATGTCCCCGACATCATGCCAACTGCAGAAACACTTCGCTGCCCTTCTTGTGGCGCTGCCGCTTCGGTCGACTCTACGAAGTGCGCCTTCTGCGGCGCCCGACTTGCAACCGTGGCCTGCTCATCGTGTTTCGGGATGATGTTCGTTGGCGAGAAGTTCTGTTCGCACTGCGGCGCGGTCGCGCAGCGCACCGAAATGCCGGCGAGTGGAACGCTCCTCTGCCCGAAAT
The DNA here is from genome assembly GCA_003151155.1 of Acidobacteriaceae bacterium. GTDB lineage: Bacteria > Acidobacteriota > Terriglobia > Terriglobales > Acidobacteriaceae > Korobacter. The sequence goes on along the minus strand of PLWX01000117.1, from coordinate 44,326 downwards.
GCCAGTCGGACATGAAATCTGTCCAGGTGGGCAAAAGTTCTTTGTGGGAATGTCCCTCGTGTGAAGGGATGTGGGTGGATGCTGCCACCCTCCAGCAGATTTGCGCCGAAAAAGAACAGCAAGCGGCGGTTATCGGTATGCCCGTCGATGCGCCATCTCCTGCGCATCTCGAAACCAACTTTCGCTACGTTCCCTGCCCCGTTTGTAAAGCCCTGATGAACCGCATCAACTTTGCCCGCTGTTCGGCAGTGGTGATTGATGTCTGCAAACAGCATGGCACCTGGTTCGATAAAGACGAACTGCGACGGATCGTGGAGTTTATTCGTGCGGGCGGACTGGAAAAGGCTCGCGAACGAGAAAATGCGGACCTCAAAGCGCAACGTGAGCGAATCCTGAACGCACCGAATGCGGCGATTCCTTCTGGTCTTCAAAGTGCTGTCGGTGCGGACTGGCGCGGGGGCCACAACGGCTCTCCCGGCTCCGCAGTTCTCGATATCGCCGACTTTCTGGTCTCCCTGCTGCGCTAGCGGTTTTGCCCCTCCTGCCTGGATTCGAGGGAACAGACTTTTCAGTCCAACCGACTGCAAGTGACCGGAAGGAAGCACTGCTTTCCCACTGTTGTCGCAAGATAAATCACAGACATTCACGACCCGGCCCTTCTACGGTCGTTCTTTCGCGGAGCCATTTGGCGTCTCTTTCAGAACGCGCAGCTGTAACTCATTTGTTTTTAATATTTTACATATAAAGTCAACGTTTTCAATATTTTGCGACGTTATTCCGCGTAACTTTAAGAAAACGCTAGAAGGTGTGGGAGAGGGGGAGGCTTGCCGCTTGGACGCACCTTGCTGAGGTACTACGTCGCACCTTAATAACGACGTAACACTTTAGTTTCCCTAAAGTTAGAGCGCTAAGGGCTTTTCTGTTGAGGCAGAGTAGATGCCTCCGTACAGTGCAATTCAGGCGTACTCCATCTTTGTAGAGAGTCGAGTATTAAAGATTGAAGAATCGATTTTTAAGTGTCGCTACCCTGTTTTTGGCATTCGGATCTAACGGGTTTGCACAGTCGGCCAAAGCCTCAATCGAACAAATGAACGTACCGGGCATTCTTCGCACCGCTACGACCGCGACGACAACTTCCCTGCCGCCCGGAATCACCGTTCCCAGCACGGCCGTGGTAACCAAAAATGTGCAGACGCTGTCAGGATGGCAGATATGCATAGCGAGCTGCGCCAACGGTGCCGTCCCAAAGACCTACAAAATGACGCAACATGTGGCTTCCGCGAGCCAAAACAACGATGGCACGGGCGCAACCCTCTACGAGAGTGGCACCGCCTTCGGGGATGTGATGTGGCACGACACCCTGGCGCAAAATTCCTCGGCTACCCACTTTGTGATGGACATGTACATCAAGATTGACCATCCGGAAAACGTGCAGGCGCTTGAAATTGCATTGCTGAAGCGGAATGGTTCGTATTGGTACAAAGGATCGACGCAGTGCAATTACAAGACCGGAGAGTTTCGTGGCTACAGTCCGGGTCATGGCTGGGTGAGCCTCGGAGCGAGCTGCGTGAAAGCGCAGGCCAACACCTGGCAGCGCGTGACGCTGCAGTTCTCCATCACCAGCGGCCGCACGAGTTTTGACGGAGTGAGCTTTAATAGTGTGTTGCAGCCGATGGCAGCGACGCTTGCGCCGATCCATGAATCGACCACCTCGCAGACCATGGGCGTGCACTTCCAGCTCGACAACGCGAATACCACCACTGGCTACACCGTGGATGTAGACAACTGGAACGTTTACTCCTGGTAAATCCTTCTGCAGATTCGTCCTCCGGGGCTGCACGCTGATAAGCGGCAGCCCAGTTGCTTTCCCGCACATCTGAACTCTCACTCGCATACCAACTCAAACAAACCCTCCTCCGTTTTCGGGAAAGCATCCACCCGCGTAGGATTGTTTCGTGGTTGGAATTCGCGTAAAGAGGAACTGATGAGAATTCGACGTCTTGAGAAAACCGAGGTCGATCAGCCGACCGCCGATATTTATGACCACTTCATGAAGGTGCGCGGCAACGTGCCGAACATGTTTCGCACCGTGGCCCACCGGCCCGAGATTCTGCGCACCATGATCGCCCACTTCCGCGCCGTAATGGAAACCGGCACGGTGGGGCAAAAACTTAAGGAACTGGTCATCGTCCGTACTTCGCAGATCAACTCCTGCCAGTATTGACTGGCTTCTCACACCGTTCTGGCAGAACGGCACGGATGGTCGAAAGAGCAAATCACGGACCTGGCGAATTTCCGCAATCGCGAGGACTTCACCGCTGCGGAAAAAGCAGCACTGGAACTGGCAGAGCGCGAGACGCTGAAGCCGCACGACGTGGATGACGCGTTCTGGGCAGAGTTGCGCAAATACTACGACGAAGGGCAGATCATCGAGTTGGCAGCGGCCATCGGGCTCTTCAACTATTTCAATCGCTTCAACGACGTTCTGAAAATGGAACCGACCAAATGATGCGCGGCACGGCTTGGATCGCAGCTTTCGCCCTATCGACCGCCGCGATCCTGCGTGCCGAGTGCTTTCCCTTCGATAAAGCTCCCCAACACGTAGGCGAGATCGTCTGCATCCGGGGCCGGGTGCTGAAAGTTTCCGCCAGCGCAAGTGGGACACTCTATCTGAACTTCTGTGAAAACTTTCTGAATTGTCCGTTCACCGTCGTAGTGCTGCCCGCTCATCTCGAGGAAATCGGCGATGTCCGCTCGTTACAGGATCACGAAATCGAAATTGACGGCTTGGTGAAGCTGTATAACGGCCATCCGGAAATCCTGCTCGTCGAGAGCAGCCAGCTCCACGGCGAGGGCGCATCGCACATTCCGCCGTTACCCAAGAACTACGACGTGAGTGTCCACGGCAAATTCAGTGCTGGTAGCGCTTTTGCGAGGAAGCCCAAGCGTTCCAAAAGGAAACTGGTGCAGGCCGAGGAGGACGATCCTTTTCGCGACCCCGCAACTCCGGAATAGACTGTGCTGAACCTCGAGGTGCAGCATGGGCCTGATCGCCGTCGTGTACCTGGCGAAGGAGAATCTACCCTTCGATATGGAGAAAGAGGGTGCGGAGGTCGACAGCCGCACTGGCGCTATTTACTTTCGCGATCCCGAAAAAAAGAAGCAGTTCCCGCGTGAGATGCGGCAGGCGATTCGCGTGAAACTGGGGAATTCCTTCGATTTGGTGGAGATCACCAACGAGATTGGACCTTTGCTGGGCGCCGCCGAGTCGGTGCTCAGCGATCGCGTACTCTACGATACTTCACACAGCGGCGATCAGATCGAACTGGGGGAGCTTGACCCCCTCGAAGAAGAACTGCACGCGTTGCAGGAACACACCAGTCACCGAGCTTCAAAGTTACTCGTAAAATTTTTAACCGACATGTTTTCATTGGTGCTGGCAGCACGGGAACAAAAGAAACCGATCGTGTTTGTTTAAGCTGGCTTGGCTGACATCAGGGCCAACCGGTAGGCCTGGTAGAGATGGTGCGCCTCGTGATGGAGAAAGAATTCCGTGAGCGCCTGTACGTCTAACTTCCCATACGTCGGATGCACGAGGACGTGAATCACCTTGTCGGGATCGATATCGCTCAACTCGTTGATGAGGGCACGACGTGCTTCATGATAGCGATCCAGCAGCGCGGGCGTTGCGAGTTGACACCACGCGAGGAACTCGGGATCTTCTTCCGAACGATAGGGGGTAACGTCCGTGGTGGGAGCACCCGCGATGAGATCGGCGAGACGGCTCAGGGTGATCTCCTGGTAGTGCGAAAGGTGCGCGATGTGTTCGAACGCACCCCACTTCCCCGACTGCGGATGACCGCGTAACGCATCTTCTGAGAAACTTCGCATCATCCCTTCAAAGGTCTTTTCCTGCTGAGTGAACCGATCGCTCCATTCTGGTTTGAGCTTTAGACGTCCACTCCCTTTCGCAGCTCGCTTAAAGGATATTTTGTTCCACGCCACGTAATTCCTCCCTGCGCCATGGTGACGATCGTTGAACGCGCCACAGCATAAGCAAACAACGTGCTGCTGATTGGATGCAGCAACACGTAATAGGGCGGAATGTTCGAGCGATCCGCCATTCCGTAGTAGATACCTGCGATCGCGAGCACCGCGAGCGCGTAGCCAGCACGTGCCCATCCATGTGCTAGAACCGCCCCCAGAAAGGGAGTGAGATTGAAGAGCACCATAAAAGTCATCACACCGAGCGCAAGAAATGGATTGTAGCGGAGGATGGCGAAGAAATTCTTGGTGAGCCCATTGACCACGCCAAAGGCACCGGAGGCCCAGTGCAATTGGATAAGATCGCGGCCGAAAATATTGCGCTGCGCGAAGCCACCCTTCTTCACCAGTTCGCCAAGTTTCATGTCGTCAACGACCGAAAGACGCATGCGGGAGTAGGTCCCAATCTTCTCGTAGGTGCTGCGGCGAACGAGGTTGAAGGCGCCAACCCCCATGTGATCTTTCGATTTTGGATCGGCAGTCTTCCACGGGCGATGCCCGAAGACAAACATCGCCTGGAAGAACGCAATCATCATGCGCTCACTCCAGGTGTACATCAGCATGGTGGGAAACAGGACAACGTGATCGGCGCGATCCTTTTCGGCATAGGCGATGGCGCGTCGCAGCGT
>PLWX01000117.1:0-39645 GCA_003151155.1 Acidobacteriaceae bacterium | reverse complement strand
CCGGTACGATCGGTGGAGCGGTCATCGACGGCAACCACTTCATAGTCCCGGTAGTCGAGCTCGAGTAGCGACCGAAGAGCGGGCTCGATCTTCCCTTCTTCATTCAGAGCGCAGACGACGATGCTCACCCGCGGCGTATGGCCGTTGGCATCGAGTGCCGGCAGGTCCCACTCCGGACGACTGATCTCGGCGAGCGTAGGCATACCGCGAGCGGCGGCGACAAGTCGCGAGAGCCAGATAAGAGCGAGGGAGAAAGCGAGTAGCGCGTTCCAACCAAAACCGTGCGCGGAAAACCAGTGCAGCCAAGTCATCCGTGCGCGCTCGCCGATTCAATGGCCGGCACGCGCGGCGCGAAACGCATTCCAATAAAAAGGATCACAGCCGATAGGATAACCGCCACGACGGTAGGAAGAAAGCCGACCTGCAGATTGGTTTTATCGGAGATATAACCAATGATCGTCGGCGAGAAGGCGTCGCCCAACAGGTGGATGGTAAAGAGGTTTACCGCGACAGCCGTCGAACGGATGTTGGCGGAGACGGAATTTACTAACGCGGCATTGAGCGGCGCGGTGTTCAGAAGGATGAAAAATTCCGCGAGAAGGATCGCGGCGTACATCAGCGTGCCGTGCACCGTGATGGCAATCACGACGAGTGGGATGGAAACGGCCATGCCTACAGCCGAAACGAGGTAATACGCGCCAACGTTCTTGCGCAGCAGGTGGTCGCCGACCCACCCGCCAGCGAGAGCGGATGCAGTGCCCGCCACCACCGTCAGCAATCCGAAGCGGAAGTTTGCNNCACCGCGTATCGGCTCCGGCACGAATAGCAGGAGTAACCCAAGCAAAACGCCGGGAGCCGCACAGACATAAAAAGGTGCGCGCCATCCGTACCTTTGGCCGAGGGCTCCTCCGAGCAAGTAGCCGATTGCCGTGCCCACCGGAATAGCCACATAAAATACCGCCATGATGCGGCCGCGACGGTGCTCTGGAAAAAGGTCGGAGACGAAGGCCGGAGTGATCGTAACGAACGTCGCCTCGCCGATACCGACAATCGTGTGGCGGATCAGCAGCACGTTATAGCTGTGCGTGACTGCGGTCATCAGGGTGGCAACGCTCCACAAGACCGCTCCGACAGCCATGATGTACTTGCGGGCGACGCGGTCGGCGAGAAAGCCGGCAACCGGCGCGAAGCACATGTAACAGAAGAAAAATGCGGAGGTCAGCAGGCCGATCTGCCGGTCGCTGCAGTGAAACTCCGCTGCGATCTGCGGCTGCACCGCGAAGAGGATCGAGCGATCGATGTAGTTCAGAAAATTGAGAGCGGTGAGCAGCAGCAGTGCCCAGCGCGCAGCAGTGGCGCTGACAAGAGGACGCGGTGCGCTGGAACTGAATGCCATGCGATGGCGGTGAGGATACCACGCCCGAAGTAGCGGTTATGGTGAACGTTAAGGTTCGATCGGCTTACTTCTTGGGCGTGGAAATCGCGCAATCACCGTCGTGCCAATGCCGCCGCGAGCGTTGAAGACGCCTCGTACCTCAGCCCACACCGGCTTCGTCGCCTTCACTACGTCTTTGAGCACCTGGTTCACGATGTTTTCCTGAAAGATGCCGAGATTGCGATAAGTGAACAGATACTCTTTGAGCGACTTCAATTCGAGGCAGCTCTTGTTGGGCATGTAGCGGATCCAGAGCGTACCGAAATCGGGCAGGCCGGTTTTCGGACACACCGAGGTGAACTCGGGGACATCGATCTCGATCTCGTAATTCGGAAACTGGTTCGGCCAGGTTTCAATTTCCTGAAACTTGGTGTCCAAGCCGGCGGCAGCATGCTCCGCCGTGTATGCGGGTTGTTTGGGCATGCTTCCATTTTAAACGGAAGCGCAGACCCAGCGGAATCTGGCAGGCTTCATGCCGCCAGTTGTGCGGAATCCGAAGGCACCGGCTTTACCTTGGCGGGCGGTGCATGCTTCAATTCCAGCTTACCGTCACCGCGTTCCTGGATGATCTCGGAGTTCAGTTCCCCGCCGATCAACACGGCAAACGATGTCCAGTTGAGCCAGACCAGCAAGGCGATCGCTGCGCCGAGTGTGCCATAAGTTCTATTGAAGTTCGCGAGCTTTTCGAAATACACACCAAGTCCAACTGTGAGCAACACCCATCCCACCAGCGCAACGATCGCTCCCGGTAAAGTTTGAGCGAAGCGCTGCCGAACGTTGGGCGCGATGAAATAAATGAGTTCGATCGAAAGCACCACGAAGACACCAGCGACTACCCAACGAGCGTACTTCCAGACGAAAATGAATGTGGGCCCGAGGCCAATCTTGTCCGCGAAGAGCTGAAAAACATGCGGTCCCAGCGTCATGCAAAGGAACGAGAGCACAAGCAAACTGCCCACGAGCAAGGTAAGGCCAAGGGCAAGCAGGCGCGTTTTCCAGATAGGCCGGGTTTCGGGGACTTCATACGAAACGTCGAGTGCCTCGATCATTCCGGCAAAGCCACTCGATGCAGACCACAACGTGCCAAGCAATCCGAGGCTGAGCAGGCCGCCGCTGTGCGGACGAATCACGTCGGCAACAACCTTATTCACGACTCCCATGCCTTCCGGCGGCACGACTCGCGCAAACACATCCAGGATGTCCTGAAAGAGATTAGGAATCGGTAGAAGTGACACCACTGCAGCCAGGGCGATCAAAGCGGGAAAGAGGGAAATGACGAAGTAATAAGAGAGGGACGCTGCAAAAGCGAGGGTGTGGTTGTTATTGATGTCGATAGCGGACTTTCTGATGACGTTCCACCACTGCCGGAATCTCATAAAGGGGAGGTCCTGCCTGGCTGATGAAACCCGCTCCGGTCGCACTTTTTCGGAGACGATCGCACCCGCTGAAGTCGCTTGCTGTCGTTGGTTGAGATGTCGACAATATGACAATGGCTGTCACAAAGCAAAGTAGTCTCTCTTTTTCGCACCGAAAGTTCAAAATTTGCGTCCAATGAGAGATGGCTGGAACGTCGAGAGCGACAGGCGTGGCACCCGCAAGGTCACCGGAGCGGCCGGAGCCGTACGCTATACTAAAAAATTCGAGACGAATGACTTCGCGCGACAATAACCTGAACGGCAACGGGAGCAGACGGAGTGCGCTCCTGCCCGCGTTGCTCTTGATCCTGGTAATCGCCGGCGCAACCATGCTGGTCATGCGCAAGGGCACCGCCTCCATCCGCGCCGACCGCGTGGATCGCGGACCTCTCACGGCGAACATTTCCACTAACGGCAAGGTTGAGCCAACCATCGACTTCCAGGCGCACGCTCCGATTTCTACCACGGTTCAAAAAATCTACGTGAAGGCCGGCGACCGCGTGAAGAAGGGGCAACTGCTGCTCACCCTGGACGACGCGACGGTGCGTGCGCAGTCCGCACGGGCGCTCGCACAGATCAAGGCTGCCGAGGCAGAGGAGGCCGCTGTGCAGGCCGGCGGCAGCCGTGAAGAGGTACTCAGCCGCCAATCGCAATTGGTAAAGGCGCAGGCGGATCGTGACAGTGCAGTTCGCAACCTCGAAGCCCTGAAAAAGCTGCAGCAGAACGGAGCTGCTTCTCCGGCGGAAGTACAGACCGCTGAAAATCAGTTAAGAATCACGGATGCGGTTGTACAGTCGCTGCAGCAGCAAGGAACGCAGCGCTTCTCTCCGCAAGATGTGTTGCGCGTGCAGGCCACTGAGACCGAGGCGAAGGCTACTTACGATGCAGCCCAAGCCATACTGGCCGAGACTGGCGTTCGTTCGACGGTGGATGGCACGGTCTATAACCTGCCAGTTCGCCAAGGGACATTCGTCAATCCCGGGGACCTTCTAGTGGGCGTTGCAGAATTAAAGACCGTACAAGTCCGAGCGTTTATCGACGAACCGGACATCGGCCGATTGTCGCAGGGACAGCAAGTCGCGGTCTCGTGGGATGCTCTCCCGGATCGCAACTGGACGGGAACCGTAGCACGCGTGCCTTCGACGGTCGTCACACGGGGAACGCGGATGGTTGGCGAAATCGTGGTGGATGTCCCTAACGACGATCTCAAATTGCTGCCGAACATTAATGTCTCGGTGACGATTGTAACGGCAGCCCGCAGTGACGTGATTAGCGTTCCGCGTGAAGCAGTGCGGCAAGATGGCAACCAGAAGTTTGTCTTCGTCGTAATCAAGAACGAGATTCACCGGCAGAATGTAGTGACAGGAATTTCGAATTTGACCCGGGTTGAAGTCTCCGGCCTGAGTGACAAATCGCTGGTGGCCCTGAATTCCCTCAACATGCAGCCCTTGCGCGATGGCATGAAAGTCAAAGTGGAAGGTCAATGATCCGCCGCATCCTGTCTTCGGCGATACTTCTCCTGTCATGTACTGGGCTTGGCTTCCCCGCCGATGGCGAAGTGCAGTTGATTCGTTCCGGAAGAATCAACGAAGCGATCAGCCATCTTCAGGAGCGCGTGAAAGCCGACCCGAACGACGCCGACTCCCTCAACTTGCTGGCGCGCGCCTATTACTCCATCGAACAGTGGGACGACGCGATTGCAGCCAGCCAACGCGCTTTGAAGCTGCAACCCAACCGCAGCGAGTTCCATAGCTGGATGGGGCGGGCCTACGGTGAAAAGGCGGACACGGTTGGCATGATCGGCGCCGCTAGCCTGGCGCGAAAAACGAAGTCGGAGTTCGAGAAGGCTGTGCAGCTGAATCCCGCAGCGAGCCAGGCGCGCTTGGACCTCGCCGAGTATTACATCGAAGCGCCGGGGTTCATGGGCGGCGGCATGGATAAAGCCAATGCCCAGGCGGACGCGACTTCCCGCTTCGATGCCGCAGCCTCGCACCTGATACGGGCGCGTATGGCGCAGCACGGAAAGAATTTCGATGAAGCCGAGGTGGAGTTCAAGGCAGCGATTGCTACCGCGAAAACTCCCGCGAACTATTGGGTGAACCTGGCGTCGTTTTACCAATCGCGCGGCAGACTGCCGGAGATGGAAGCAGCCATCACGAAGGCGGTTGCAACGCCGGGACGATCGTCGGGTGTGCTGTACGATTCCGCAGGAGTGTTGAACCGCGCCGGGCGCAACCTGCCCGGCGCCATCCAGTATCTTCGCCAGTACCTGGACGAAGGCCACTTCGATGAAGATGCTCCCGCTTTTCGGGCACACTTTTTGATGGGACAGGTCCTGGAAAAAATGCAGCGTCAGAACGATGCAATCGCGGAGTACCGCGCGACATTGGCCATGGCCAGTGACTTCAAGAAAGCGCAGTCTGCTTTGCAGAAATTGCAAGGCTAGCCAATCTCGCCAACGAATCGCGAGCGGCTGCGATTTATACTGCCCTAGAGAATGGGATCGAACTTAACGACAATACGACGAAGGGTTCAGCACGCAGGAACCCTGGTGTTGCTCTCGGTTTCCCTAGGCGGAAGCGTTTCCGCGCAATCCGTTCGCTTTAGCCAGGTGATCGATGACGCAATGAAGCACAGCGGCACGATGGCCATCGCAGCCGCCGAAGCCGCCCACGCCCGGGCAAGTCTCTCGCAGGCGCGCGATGCTTACATTCCGCAAGCCATTGTCGGGTCGGGCCTCGGAGCGTCGTTCGGTTTTCCGTTGACCCTCGAAGGCTCGGCACCTTCCATCATCAACTTCAACACGCAATCGATGGTGCTGAACATTCCACAGCGCGACTATATTCGCTCGGCTCAAATGCAGTGGCAGGCGGCCTCGACACAAACCTTGGACAAGCGGAACCAGGTGATTCTCGACGCTGCCACTTCGTACATCGAGTTGGACCAGGCACTCTCAAAGCTGAAGGTGCTCAAGGACGAAGGTGAGGCCGCCCATCACGCGGAGTTCATCACATCGCAGCGTGTCAGCCAAGGCATCGATAGCGAACTCGACAGCAAGAAAGCGCGACTGAACTCCGCGCGCGTGCGCATGCGAATGGCGGAGATTCAAGCGAACGTGGATGTTTTGCGCGAACATCTTTCGAAGCTCACGGGCATTGTTCTTGCCGACCTGGTGACCGATGCGGAATCGCTGCCGAAGTTTCCAGACGTACAGCAGGACGCCGATCTCGCATCTCTGGCGGTGGAAAGCAGTCCGATGGTGAAAGTCGCGGACCAGCGGGCGCAGGCGGAAGAATTCCGTGCTCGGGCGGAGCACAAGCAGTGGCTTCCGACGGTCGATTTCGCCGCGCAATATGCGCGCCTGAGCAGGTTCAATCACTACGATCTCTACTACCTGCGCTATCAACCTGACAATGCCAGCATTGGCGTGAACATCCGTTTCCCGATTTTTAATGCTTCGCAGCGGGCCACTGCCGAGGCTGCGGACGCCGACGTGATCAAGGCCAAGAAAGAAGCGGAACTCGCCCGCAACCAGGTCAAAGAAGACACGCTCAAATTACAGCGAAGCCTGGCACAACTCTCTGCCGCGGCCGAAGTCGCGAAACTCGAATACGAGATCGCCAATACCACCGTGGACGCTGCGCAGAGTCGCCTCGAATCTGGCAATGCGACCGCGCGCGATGTAGAGAACGCGCGACTCGACGCTTCCGACCGCTACGCGTCCTATCTCGATGCGCAACTCGAGATGGAAAAGGCGCAGATGCAGCTCATGCGACAGACTGGCAAACTTTTCGACTGGTCAAACGAGAAGAAGTAGGCTCTCTTTCCTCGCCTACCTGCGCGTCGGCCTGTTTTGTTTTAGAATCCGTGCTCAACGAATTCTCTCGCGGAGCAACTTCCATTCCAATGAAACGTCTTCTCGTGGCACTCGTACTTTTCTGCGCAGCCGCGTTCTCCCAATCCTCAGCCCCTACTACTGTCGTTGTGAAAGCCGGCCGACTGCTCGACGTGAAAACCGGCCAATATCAAAGCAATGTTGCAATCGTCATCGAGAGCGGCATCATCAAAGGCGTTGGGCCAGCGGGCAATGCGTCTGTACCCGCCGGGGCGAAGGTGGTTGACCTCGGGAATGCGACCGTCCTTCCCGGCTTGGTGGATGCCCACACACACCTCACTTATGACGTTGGCGATGTCGGGCTGAAAGGCCTAACCATCTCGCCTGAGCGTGAAGCTTTGGTCGGAGCAGCCAATGCGCGGATCACGCTCATGGCTGGTTTCACTACCGTTCGCAACGTGGGTGCGAGTGCCTTCGCCGACGTCGCGCTGCGCGATTCCATCAACGACGGTCACGTTCCGGGGCCTCGCATGCTGGTCAGCGGTCCGGCCTTGAGCATCTCCGGCGGCCACGCAGATGAGAATTTACTGCCGTGGGAAGATCACAAGTATGCCGACGGCGTTGCAGACGGCGTCGATGCCGTGCAGCATAAGGTCCGCGACAACATTAAGTACGGTGCCGACGTTATCAAGTTCATGGCAACCGGCGGCGTGATGTCGAAGGGCGACAATCCACAGGCCTCGCAGTACACCCTGGAAGAGATGAAAGTCATCGTCAGCGAAGCGCACCGCCTCGGTCGAAAAGTAGCGGCGCACGCGCACGGCGTGCAGGGCATCATGTGGGCCACGGAAGCTGGGGTCGATTCCATCGAGCACGGCACCTACATTAACGATGAAGCCATCGCGCTGATGAAGCAGCATGGAACCTACCTCGTACCCACCGTCTACCTGACCGAATGGCTGCCGCAGAATGCCGATCGCATCGGCATCCCGCCCTACGTTCGCGCCAAGATGGATGTCGTTCTGCCGCTCCTGCGAAAAAATATTCAACATGCGTTTGCCAGTGGCGTGAAGGTGGCGTTCGGAACTGACGCCGCTGTTTATCAGCACGGGCTCAACGGGCATGAGTTTGCGAGCTACGTCGATCTGGGCATGACTCCGCTGCAAGCCATCCAGACCTCCACCGTCGCGGCGCCGGATTTGTTGGGATGGGCAGACAAGATTGGGTCTCTCGCTCCCGGCAAATACGGTGATTTAATCGCAGTCAGCGGCGACCCGCTGAAAGACATCACCGAACTACAACGCGTGAAATTTGTGATGAAGGGCGGGGAGATTTATAAAGACGAGTTCCACAAACAGTAGCGTCCATAAAAACAGCAGCCCCGTCGAGAGATGGGGCTCTTCTTCAGCACAAATCATGTGTCGATTCGCGTTCGGAATGTATCTTTGGAGCAAATGGAGGAGCGTATGACTTCCCTGCCCGCAAACGGCATGGTGCATCTTCCCAGTAAGTTCTCCGCGCAGGAAACGGTGGAAAAGATCGAATGGGAGATCCGCGGCAAGGGCATCACGATCTTTACCCGCATCGATCATAGCGGTGAAGCCGCCAAGGTCGGCTTACAGATGAACTTTGCGCAACTGATCATTTTCGGCAGTCCAAAAGGAGGAACGCCGCTGATGGTCGCGGCACCGACACTCGCGCTCGATCTCCCTCTGAAGGCCTTGGTATGGGAAGACACTGATGGCAAGGTGTGGGTGAGTTACAACGCTCCGGAATATTTGCAGGAGCGGCATAGCATTCCAAAGGAGTTGCTGCCGAATATCGCGGGAGCGGCAGGATTATTGCGGAAGGCGATCGAATAAAAAAGGGCCGCCGAAGCAGCCCTCATTTTGAGTTGCTTCTACGCTACTTCTCGATCACTTGTTTAATCCGTTCAAATGCCCAGTCTATTTCCTCACGCGTGATCACCAGCGGCGGTGCAATGCGAATCACATGATCATGCGTCTCTTTGCAGAGCAAGCCCAACTCTTTCAGCTTCTCGCAGTACGGGCGAGCCGCAACCGTAAGTTCGATCCCGATCCACAAACCGCGACCACGAACTTCTTTTAGCTTGTCGCTCTTCAGCTGTTTCAGGCGGCTCAGGAAATACGCGCCCAGTTCTTCGGAGCGTTCGATCATCTTTTCATCGACCAACGCCTTGATTGCAGCCCGTGCGACTGCGCAAGCCAACGGATTGCCGCCGAAGGTACTGCCGTGGTCTCCAGGATTGAATACCCCAAGCACTTCCTTTGAAGCCAGCACCGCCGACACTGGATAGAAGCCTCCAGAGAGAGCCTTGCCGACGATGACAACGTCGGGGCGAATGCCTTCGTGCTGATAAGCGAACAATTTGCCAGTTCGGCCCAGACCAGATTGAATCTCATCGCAGATCAGCAGCACCCGATGGTCGCGACAGAGTTGCGCCGCTTCTTTCAGAAAACCGTCAGGCGGAATCACAATGCCCGCTTCGCCCTGGATCGGCTCGACAAGGAACGCACAGGTGTTCGGCGTGATGGCGTGCTTCAGTTCCTTGGCATCGCCAAAAGGAATGACCTTGAAGCCGGGGGTGAACGGACCAAACCCGTCGCGATATTGTTCGTCTGTCGAGAAGCTGACGATGGTCACGGTGCGGCCGTGGAAATTGTTGGAGCACACAATGATCTCGGCCTTGCCCTCGGGAATGCCCTTCACCTTGTAGCCCCACTTACGCGCGGCCTTCACGGCGGTCTCCACGGCCTCGGCGCCGGAGTTCATCGGCAACGCCATGTCCATCCCGCTAAGCTGGTGCAATTCCTGGTAAAGCAGCGGAAGCTGGTCATTGCGGAAAGCCCGCGAAGTCAGCGTGACCTTCTTGGCCTGTTCAAGTAACGCTTGAAGTATTTTCGGATGGCAGTGGCCCTGGTTTACCGCGGAATACGAAGCCAGACAGTCGAGATAACGGTTTCCTTCGACGTCGTAAACCCAAACGCCCTCGGCGCGCTCGATGACGACGTCAAGTGGGTGGTAGTTGTGAGCTCCGTATTGTTCTTCAAGCTCGATGAAATCCTTGGTGTGCATACGATCCATGACTTGCATAAAATATTAACTCTCCAATTCGTTTATCTTTGAAAGGGCGCGGCCAACGCCGCTCTTCTCCGGGTCCTATGTCGGGGCCGGAGACCCCGCCCCTTCAAATAAAACCATCGACCGCGAGCTCGACGTATTGTATTAGCGGTCCAGCAACATCGTTAAGAGCGCCATTCTGACACAAAGCCCATTCGCTGCCTGTTTAAAGTAGAACGCCCGCGGATCGGAATCCACGGTCTTATCCAATTCCACCGTACGCGGCAGCGGGTGCAGGATCATCGCATTCGACTTCAATTTACCGAGCACGCTCGAGTCGATTGCGTATCTCATGCGGCTCGCCACGTTGCTCACGCGATCGGGTCGAATCCGCGTCTGGTAGACAACATCCACCTCGCCAACAACGCGATCGATGCTCGATTCCAACTCGTATTTCACGTTGTGCCGATCGAGATATTGAAGGATGTCCGGCTTCATCTGCATCTCCGGCGGACTGACAAAGTAGATCTTCACCCGATCGAATTTCGCCAGGAGATAAGCCAGCGAGCGCACCGTGCGACCGCGATCGAGTTCTCCGATGAAAGCTACGCTCAAGCCTTCGATCGGACGCTCGTGATAAATCGTGAAGAGATCGAGCAGCGCCTGCGTGGGATGCTGACCGCCATCACCGTCGCCGGCATTGATAACTGGAACCGGGGAGACCGCCGCCGCTCGCCTCGCGCCGCCCTCTTCGTGGTGACGAATGACGATCACATCGCTATAGCTGCCGATGATGCGGATGGAATCTTCCACCTGCTCGCTTTCGATCTCTGACGAAAACGCACGCGCATGCTCTGTCGAGAGGACCCGGCCACCAAGCCGGTGCATGGCAGCTTCGAAAGAAAAGCGAGTGCGTGTCGATGGCTGGTAAAACAGGCTGGCGAGAATGCGGTTCTGATAGTCGAGGGTGCCCCCGCGCGCCACGATGCGTTCCATCAGTCGCGCGCGATCGAACAGCTCCATCAACAGCGGAACGGTGAACTGCTGCGACTCGACAACGTGGCGAAGGCTCATGGAAGGCGGGGCGGAACTGCTGGAGAGTGTAGTCGCTTGTTCGGTCAGCTGCATAGGTTTTACCGGGTAACAGGCATCTCAATTACGTTGTTGACAACCATCTTCGCTGGCTTTTCGGCAAAAATGTGTGTACCCGCGGAACCTGTGACCGCAGCCGCGAGGTACTCGAAGGAAGTAATCACCGCTTCCCTTCCGCCGGACGCAAGGAAACTCAAAACCGATTCGACCTTGGGTCCCATGTTGCCGGGTGGGAAATGCCCGGCATTGTAATGCTCCTTCAACTCCGCGGCCGTCACCGCTCGAAGCGGGACTTGGTCAGGCTTGCGGTAGTTGAGGTAAACGAAATCGGTATCGGTCGAGATTGCAAACAGATCGACATCCATTTTTGCCGCAAGCAAAGCAGAGGCGCGATCTTTGTCAATCACCGCTTCAACACCTCGCAGCTCATCGTTTTCGCGAACCACGGGAATGCCGCCACCGCCGGTTGAGATCACCAGCGCACCGTCACCAATAAGGTCGCGGATAATTTCTAGTTCCAGGATTTCAATCGGCTCTGGCGAAGGCACGACGCGTCGATAGCCGCGTGCGGCATCTTCGACGATCGTCCAGCCCAATGTGCGATGTTTTTCTTCGGCGTCGGATCGCGAATAGAAAGGTCCGATGGGCTTGGTCGGGTGCAGCATTGCGGGGTCTTCGCTGGAAACCAGCGTCTGCGTGACGAGGCTTACCACCGGCACGTCGATTTTCTCTCGCGTCAGTTCGTTGCGCAGCGACTGTGCCAGCAGGTAGCCGATCTCCCCCTGGCTCGCGGCTCCGCACACATCAAGCGTTTGGCTGTAAACCAGGTCGGAAGCGCGCTCGGAACGCAGCAGTTGCGCCCCGACTTGCGGACCATTTCCGTGGGTGATGACCAGCCGATAGCCAAGCTTCACCAAGCCGACAATTGCCGCGGCAGTGCGCCGGGTATTTGCCAGCTGTTCCTGAAGGGTGCCTTTTTCGCCTGCACGAATCAGAGAGTTGCCGCCCACTGCAATCAAAGCAGTCTTCGACATAAATTCACCAGACCGTAGGGCGGAGAGCGGCGCAGCCCGCCGAATCTCCACCCCGGTCCCCCGTGATGACCTACTTCACCAACTCCAGTTCCTGCGTGGCGCTGGGCTCCTGCGCAGCGACAGACTCGTCGCGCATAAGTTCCAGCATGATCGCCTTCTGGGCATGAAGGCGATTTTCTGCCTCCTGGAAGACGAACGATCGTGGCGAATCGATGACCTCGTCGGTCACCTCTTCTCCCCGATGCGCGGGCAGGCAGTGCATAAAGATTGCGTCAACCTTGGCCCTGGCGAAGAGCTTTGCATTGACCTGGTAAGGCAGGAAGATTTTGCGCCGGACTTCGGCCTCCGCTTCCTGTCCCATGCTCGTCCACGCGTCGGTGTACACCACGTCGGCATCCCTGACGGCAATGGTTGGATCGTTGGTGACGGTGCAGCTTCCACCGGTTTCCGCAGCCCGCTTGCGCGCCCAGTCCAGTGCGACGCGATCCGGCTCGTAGCCATCGGGTGCCGCCACGGCGACGTGCACACCGAGTTGCGCGCCTGCGAACATGAGCGAGTGCGCCACGTTGTTGCCGTCGCCGACATAGGCCAACTTCAGCCCTGCCAATCTCCCTTTGGCTTCGAAGATCGTCAGGTAGTCGGCCATCGCCTGGCACGGGTGGCTGTAATCGGTAAGACCGTTAATAACGGGAATGCTGGCGAACGCCGCCATGTCGTCGACGATCTTGTGCGCGAAGGTGCGAATCATGATGCCCTGCACCATGCGCTCAAGGTTCTTGGCAACGTCATACACGCTCTCTCGTTTGCCAAGATTGATTTCGACAGGTGAGAGATAGATGGAAAAGCCGCCAAGCTGCTGGATGCCCACGTCGAAAGAAACGCGGGTGCGCAACGACGGCTTCTCGAAGATCAGCGCCAAAGTTTTGCCACGCAGCGAACGCGAGTACGCGGCGGGCATCGCCTTGACCTGGCACGCGAGATCGAGCAGGTGTCGAATCTGCGCAGGCGTGAAGTCGCGAATGGAAAGAAAGTCGGAGGCAAACATCGGCTATCTCCCCGCGCCCACCGGCGCCGGCTTGTGATCCGTCGTGAATTTGTCGATGAGATCCGTAAGCGCGCGGCCACCGACTTCCTCGACTTCGTAGCCAACGCGCATCGCCGGCTTCTCGATCTTGATCGCTTTTGCCAAATCGATCGGCGTGGCAATCAACACCAAGTCGCACGGCGTGTTCGCGATCGTCTGCTCGAGTTCATGCCGTTGCTGATCGCTATAACCCATGGCTGGCAGCACGCGTCCAAGATGCGGAAACTTTTCGAACGTTTTCTTGATCGAGCCCATGGCAAACGGACGTGGATCGACCATGGTGACCGCCCCATAATTCTTGGCTGCAACCACGCCTGCTCCGTATGGCATTTCGCCATGCGTAAGTGTTGGACCGTCCTCCACCACCAGCACGCGCTTGCCGCGCACCAGTTCAGGATCCGGAACCGTGACCTTGCAGGCAGTCTCGATAACCTGTGCATTCGGGTTAAACTTCGCGACGTTCTTGCGAACGGTTTCCACATTCTCCCGGTTCGCAGTGTCCACCTTATTAATGATCAGAACCGAGGCAGAGCGGAAATTCACTTCGCCGGGATAGTAGGCCAATTCGTGTCCCGGACGATGCGGATCGAGCACCACGATTTCGAGGTCGCTCTTGTAGAACGGCGTGTCGTTATTGCCGCCATCCCAGAGAATGACGTCGCCTTCGTTTTCCGCCATGCGCAGGATCTCTTCATAATCCACGCCTGCGTAAACCGTGCGGCCTTCAATAATGTGCGGTTCGTATTCTTCGCGCTCTTCGATGGTGCAATCGTGCAGGATCAGGTCATCGAGGGTGGCAAAACGCTGTGCGTGTTGCAGCGCAAGATCGCCATACGGCATGGGGTGACGAATCACCACCGGGTGCCAGCCATGTTGTTTCAATTCCGCAGCAATACGCCGCGATACCGGACTCTTGCCGCATCCCGTGCGTACCGCGCATACCGAGATCACGGGGACCTTTGACTTCAATTCCGTTCGTTCCGCACCTAATAGCCAGAAATCCGCACCAGTCGCGACCGCGCGCGACGCCAGGTGCATCAGGGTTTCATGCTTTACGTCGCTATAAGAGAACACCACCACATCCACGGCTTCATCGCGGATGATCTGCTCCATCTTTTCTTCTTCTACGATGGGGATTCCCTTGGGATAGAGCTTGCCCGCCAGTACCGGCGGATAGGTTTTGTTTGCAATGTCGGGGATCTGCGCTGCGGTAAAGGCGACGACCTGGTATTCCGGGTTATGACGGAAGACAACGTTAAAGTTATGGAAGTCCCTGCCGGCGGCTCCAAGAATCAGAACTTTTTTCATGGAAGTAAGAAAGCGTCATTAGACCCATGATGTGGGGACACTTTTCTCCGCCACGATGTTGCCGCCAGCGTGAACTTTCGGCAGTGAGGGCGGTCACATAGCGGGGTGAGGTCAATACGGTGCAATCAAAAAACGACGCCGCAGCGCCCCTGTTTGCCGTGCGTAAGTCCATATTTACAAGTAATTCAGCGTCATCTGGTAAGCCCAAATCAGCCGGTTGAGAATTGCCGTCCATCTGGAAGGCGACGCTGGTCTGGCAACCCCCGGCATTCGGCTTCAGAATGTTCTTCGCGGTTTCACCGAATGAAGGCAGGTCACCCTAGAATTCCAAGTAGCTGAACTGCCAGCTAGAAAGTCGTTTTCTTCGTCAAGTCTTACCTCAACGCAGGAAGATGGACGATATTTCCACGAGTGCCTTGCCGATGCGGGTTTCCCCAGACATAAGTACCTAGTTGAGACAACCAGCAGCTCTGCTTTTAATTTCCAACATTCAGTACTTCACGATTCCAGGATCTGGCCATGCAGTCACTTCGCCGATGGTTCACAGTTATCTCGCTTACATTTCTGGCCGGTTGTCGCGGAATGAATCTAGCCAATCAACCGCCAGCGCCGCTCACTTCTATCAGGCCTGTTGCTCGCAACGTTGTGCTCGTCGTCCTTGAGAACCAGCGCTACACCGCGATCATCGGAAACCAACACGCTCCTTTCATGAACCAGTTGGCCGCGGAATATTCAGTCGCCAGCAACTTCTACGCCGATCTTCACCCTTCGATCGGAAACTATTTCATGCTCACCGTGGGCTTGGACGTCACCAACGATCTTGATTTCGCAACGACCGTCGATGACAACAATCTTGCGCGCGTCATGGGACAAGCCGGCATGAGTTGGAAGGCTTATCTCGAAAGCATCCCGCGGGTCGGCTACCGTGGAGGCGGACCGTATCCCTACGTCAAGGTTCATAATCCGTTTGCTTATTTCAACGACATCGAGGTTTACAAATCGGAAGCAGACAATATGGTTGGCCTCGATCAGTTCACCAGCGACGTGGCAAACGACGCGCTCCCTGCTTTCTCGCTGCTCATTCCCGACCAGACCCACAACATGCACGACTGCCCGGGCGGAGGCCGCCTATGCACGAATGATGACAAAGTGCAGGGTGGCGATCTCTGGCTGCAACAGCAGCTGGCGCCCCTGCTGGCAAGCCCTGGCTACAAAAACCATGAAACGCTGCTGGTCGTTACTTGGGATGACTCCTGGGAACACGATACCGTCCACGGTGGAGGCCACATCCCGGTGGTTCTCGCGGGACCGTTGGTCAAGCAGAACTATGTCTCGACTACCTTCTATCAGCACGAAAGCGTGCTGCGGCTAATCTGTGAATACTTGGGATTGCCGAACACGCTCGGCAAGGCGGCGAACGCACCCAGCATGAACGAGTTTCTAACCCAGCCCGTAAACTGAAATGGGAGTGCCCACGCGCTCCCTCCTTCATTGTTGTTCGAGCAGGTAAGTCTTCACAAACATTACTTCCGCGTCGAAGAGAAAGTCCTGGTTCTTCTTCTTCGCGTAGCCATGCCCCTCGTCATTGGCCATCAGGAACCACGTCGGCGTTCCCTGCGCATTCAGTTTGTCGAGAATCTGCCGCGACTCCGACCATGGCACCCGCGGATCGTTCTTCCCGACGACTGCGAAGATCGGCTTGTGCATGGCGTCGAGATGATTCATCGGCGCAATTTTCTCGAGATAGGCGCGCATCTGCGGATCGCGTTCGTCGCCATACTCCACCCGGCGTAGATCCCGCCGATATGCCTCGGTGTGTTCGAGGAACGTCACCAGGTTCGACATCCCCACGATCGGCAGCGCACAACGAATCTTGTCGTTGTAGAACGCCGAGATCGCCCACGTCATGTGCCCGCCATAGCTGCCGCCGAGAATCATGATGTGTTCGGCATCGAGCGATGCTTGCGTGCCAACCCAATCGAGCAGCGCGCCGATATCTTTATACGTATCTTCGCGGTGAAATCCGTTGTCAAGTTTGCTGAAGGTCTTGCCATAGCCGACCGACCCGCGCACGTTCGGATACAACATGGCGACGCCCATCTCGTTAAAAAAATAATTATTGCGGCCCTGAAAGCCAGGCCGTGATTGGCCTTCGGGACCGCCGTGGATGTTGATGATCACCGGACGCTTGCCAGGAAATTTCTTCGCATCGGGTTGGTAGAGGAAGCCGGTAATGGTCTTGCCGTCGAAGCTCTTCCAGCTGACGAGTTGCGGCTCGACATTGTTCGCGGCATTCAGACCGCCCGTTTCGCTCTGCGTCCATCGTTCCACCTTGCCGCTGGCGACATCCACGGAGTAAACGTCACTCGGCGACTTTGCGGAAGCTACATCCACAGCCACAATGCGGCCGTCGCGATGCATCTTCACTCCCGAGAGCACACCGGTCGGAAGTCCGGCAACCGGCCGGAACTTTCCGCTGGCGGTATCCATCAGGTAAAGCTTGCCAATCCCGTTTTCATTGGTAACGAATGCGATCGTCTTGCCATCCTCGCTGAGATCAAACTCTTCCACGTCCCATGGAATGGCGGTCGTCAGAAATGTCGGCTTCATGGTGGCGAGATCGAAGTATGCCAGCCGATGGAACTCCGAATCCAAATCCGTGCTCATGTAAACGCCGCGTCGATCGCGCGAGAAGCGCGGCTGCGAATAATTGACTTCGTTTTCGGGTGTCTGCGCTTGCGTGATCTGCTTCTTGTTTCCGCTAGAGGCATCCACCAGCCACACATTGCTGCGCTGGATCGACATTTCTTCCAGCAGCAGTATCTGTTTGCCATCATGCGACCAATCGGAAGCCTGCCATCCACCGCCTTCCAGTTGTACGAGCAAGTGGTCGGACTTCGGGTCGGCCGTATCCATCGTCCAGAGATCGGTATCCTTGTTATTGCGTCGGGTCGAGGAATACGCAATGCGCCCGGCATCGTGGGCGAACACCAGGCCAGTGTTACGCGACTTGCCGTCGGTCAGCTGCGTGACGTCGCCGCTATCCACATCTTGCCGGTAGAACTGGTACCACTCGCCGCCACCGATATCTTTCGCAAAAACGAAGTAGTGCCCTTTCGGTTCAAATTGCGCGCCCAACACTCGATCCGGATAAAAGGTCATCTGGCGACGATCGCCGCCCGGCATCTTTACCCAGTGCACCTGCGCGACATCGCCAAATCGCGTGCCGATCAACATCTCGTGGTGCGATGGGTGCCAATCGAACAGCGTCGCGGTACGAAATTCCCCGTAGCGGTGCGTCTGGTCATCGACTCCAACCGGTATCTGCGGAATCTTTTCGATCACCAGATTGTCCCCTGGAGTTACATATGCGGGAGTTTGAGAGGGGCTCTGCGAAAAGGCACTGATCGCGAGCACAACAATAGCCGTGCCTAAAACAAAATGACGCTTCAACGACAGCCTCCGGCGAACAAATCGGCGAGCGCACCATTGTACGCCGGAGTTATTCACGCTACGCCATGGCATCCACCGACGACTTACGCGATGGTCGAGCCGTCACGATCAGGGCTTGCCATGCGCGACATTAGCGAACGGAAGCGTGCGGAAGCAGTAAATTGGGATGCCAGCGACTCTCGTCTCTCACCCCTCGGTTCACCGTTGCAGAGTTCCCAAAATTCTACCTCACAGGCCTGTGTGATAAGCGTCACTTCCCTGTTGTCCATTGCAATAGACAATCAACCCACGCTGGGGTTGAGAAACTTGAGCGTCAATTTCCATCCCGACTTTTCACTCATATTCAAAATGGCCGGGAGATGAGGTAGCCAATGGCACGAGGTTCCGTGCAAATCGTGGTCGAGCGGTGCAAGGCCTGCGGGTTCTGCGTCGAATTCTGCCCCACGAAGGTCCTGGAGCTGTCCTCCGCATTTAACTCCAAGGGGTACCACCCCCCGCATGCTGTCAACCCCGATAAATGCAGTGGCTGCGACCTCTGCGGAATGTATTGCCCGGACTTTGCCATCTACGGATTCCGTGTAAAGGAAGCAGCGAAGACGGCGGCCGGCGCCGATGGCGCAACCGAAGCAGAACCCGAGGAGGCCTCTGATGCAAGCTGATCCCGCCGGAGTACTAACCGGCTCCCATTTTCTCGACGGCGACCATGCCTGCTGCGAAGGCGCACTCGCGGCTGGCGCCCGCTTCTCTTCCGGATATCCGATCACCCCTTCCACCGAAGTTGTCGAGCGATTTGCGGCACGCGTTCCGAAAGTCGGCGGAACCTTCATCCAGATGGAAGACGAGCTGGCTGCCTCGATCACGTTACAAGGCGCGGTCTGGGGAGGGGCGAAAGCATTCACCGTAACCTCGGGTCCCGGCTTCTCCCTAATGATGGAACACCTCGGCTACGCCGTGATGACCGAGACGCCCTGTGTCTTCGTCGACGTGCAACGCGGCGGCCCTTCTACCGGACTTCCAACCCTGCCCGCGCAAGGCGACATGATGCAGTGCCGCTGGGGCTCGCACGGCGATTACGAGATCATCGCTCTCTGCCCGAACTCTCCGCAGGAATGTTTTGACCTCACGATCAAAGCTTTCAACTACGCAGAAAAATATCGCATCCCAGTGCTGGTCATGATGGACGAAGTCGTCGGCCACATGACGGAGAAAGTCATCATCCCGCCAGCCGATCAGATCGAAATCGAACCGCGACACTTCACCACCAAAGATCCCAACAACTTCCATCTCTACGCTCCCGATGAAGACCAGGTTCCCGAGATGGCTCACCTCGGCCAGGGCTACTCGATGCACGTCACCGGATTGACCCATGACGACCGCGGCTATCCCAACATGACGCCCGCCGTGCAGGACACGCTGATGAAGCGCCTGCAAGGCAAGATCCGCGATAACGTCGATGAGATCACTCTCTGCGAGGAAGTCGACATCGAAGGCGCCGACGTGGTCGTGGTCTCCTATGGAATCACCTCACGCGTCGCACAACGCGCGATCGATCTCGCGAATGCGCAAGGCATGAAGGTCGGAAAATTCCGCATCATCACCGCATGGCCCTTCCCCGAGCGACGTATTCGTGAAATCGCCAGCCACATCAAGGCGTTTGTAGTTCCCGAACTCAACCTCGGGCAGATGGTGCGCGAAGTTGAGCGCGCCGCCAACGGCCAGTGCAAAACTCGCCTCGTTCCCCACGCCGGTGGCAGTGTGCACCGTCCCGAAGACATCCTGAACGCCATTGTGGAGGTGCTGCGATGAGCAACCTTGTCCATCCGCTGAACCCGGTTGAACCGTTTCTGCGAACCGATCGCATGCCGCACATCTGGTGTCCTGGCTGCGGCATCGGCACTACCGTCAATTGCTTCTCACGTGCGTTGATCGACGCCAAGATCGATGTCGAGCACATGGCGATCGTCAGTGGAATCGGTTGTACCGGTCGCGTCGCTGGCTACGTCAACATGGATTCCTTCCATACCACTCATGGCCGCGCGATTCCCTTCGCAACCGGTTTGAAACTCGCCAGCCCGAAGACTCAAGTCGTGGTCTACAGCGGCGACGGAGATCTCTTCGCCATCGGCGGCAATCACCTGATCCACGCTGCTCGCCGCAACATCGACCTCAAGGTGATCTGCGTCAATAACCTGATCTACGCCATGACTGGCGGCCAAACCGGACCGGCTACTCCCGGCGACGTCATCACTTCGACCGCGCCTTACGGAACGTTCGATCCTGCATTCAACCTTCCTTACCTGGTCGAAGCTTCCGGCGCGGTCTTCGTCGCGCGCTGGACGACCTTCCACGTTCGCCAGATCACCAAAACTTTGCAGGAAATGTTTGCCAAGAAAGGCTTCTGCTTCCTCGAGATCGTCTCTCCTTGCCCCACGCTCTACCAGCGCCGCAACAAGATGGGCGACGGTCTCGACACTATGAAGTACTACAAAGCAATGAGCAAAGTGAAGAACGGATGTCCCACGAACGAAGTCGCGCTCAGCCGTCAGGGCGAGATCATCGTCGGCAAGTTCGTGGACCGCGAACGCCCGAACTACATGGAGCTGATGCGTCACAAACTCGCAGACAGCCTGGGCGAGGAGTACATCGAGACGGAGGAACTCTCATGCAGTTAACCGAAATCCGCATCGCCGGCTTCGGCGGCCAGGGCGTAATTCTCTCCGCGATCGTGATCGGAAAGGCGGCCTCGATTCTCGACGACGGCTTCGCCACCATGACCCAGAGCTTCGGCCCGGAAGCACGCGGCGGTGCCTGCAGCGCGCAGGTCATCATCGACTCCAAGCCGGTGCTCTATCCTTACGTCACCAATCCCGATGTACTGATCGTCATGTCGCAAGAGGCCTACACCAAGTTCGCCCCCGAGTTGAAACCCGGTGGAACACTCATCGTCGAACAGGACCTGGTAAAAATCTCCGGGCTCTCGTCAGCCGGAAAAGTGTATAGCGCTCCCGCTACGCGCATCGCCGAAGAACTCGGCAAACGTATGGTCCTCAATATCGTGATGGTCGGTTTCACCGCCGCGGTTACCAACCTGGTGGATCGTGATGCCTTGCGCAAAGCCGTGGGTGATTCGGTTCCACCGTCCTTCCGCGATCTAAACCTCAAGGCGTTCGATAGAGGGTACGACTACGGAATGGAAGCCTTGCAGACTTCCCAGGAAACCGGCGCCGAAGATGGCGTTCGGGTCTTCGATGGCGTGCAATAACCCTTAGATTCCCTCGATCAGGGAGCGTGCCTTCACGCTCCCTCTTTTATTTGGCGCTGGCTTGCAGCTTCGCGGGCGGCGAGTCTTTATTGGATTGATTGTTATAACCATCCGTATATCCCACATGGAACCCTCGGGCGAATGCGTCGCAGTACACCTCCGGAAGTCCGAGGCACGGCGGGTTGATCGGGTTGGCGACGGAAGGATTTTTCTCATCATCCGCGCCCTGCCGCCGGCCCGTGTCGTAGCCATCCCGGAAACCATCATCGAATGCGGTTGCGTCCTTTGGAGTCGCGGTAATTCTGTCCGCCACGTTCCGGAGCGATTCCACTGCATGAAATTTCTCTTCATGCACGGCGTCGGAATAGCCCGCTCGAAAGCCGTCTTCAAACCCGGACTTAAACAGCTTCTTCGATCCAAAGCTCTCTCGGTACGCAGCACACGGGTGCTTGTAGGGCGCAAGAGACGCCGGATCGCGCATCCCGCGTCCATACTGCAAATCCATATCGCCGCTGTGGAATCCCTCTTCGTACCCATGGATATACCCGTGGGCAAATGCCGATCTTGCGAACAGCACTCCAGTGGAGACTCGATCAAGATGACGCTCCTGTGCAGCGATAACCGCACCGAGAGCGAAGAGCAATACAGCAGTGCTTGGAATGCGACAGATGGGCGTCACGTGCACCTCACGCCGTCTCCGGGAGACGCAACATAGGATGTACCTAAATCAACCAACGTTTGTAGCGGATTTGTGAATTTCTCTTAGCCCGACACCGAAGGCCTAAGGTCTCTTTCCCATGCCACTTAGGACGTTAGCTATATAGCCGTGACAGGAACTCTGGTCGATACTTCTCCTACTGAATCAAAGACATTCGAGATTTGCTGGACGCTGAATTCCGGGGGGAACAAAGAGTACAGCGGATCCGCGAAGTTGAGATCAGCACCTGCCCTGGTGGTTCGCCATCAGGGCGAGCTTTATTCCCGCTGTTTTTACAGCGGTATCTCGAGTATGGAACGCGAGTTTCGCATGTCCGAAACTTTTCGACTCCGGCCCTCGTCGCGCAGCCTCATATTCGCGCTCTGTTGCACTGCCCTGCTGACCGTTTCCACCGCACTCTTCGCAGCCGATTTCACGCGGACACCCGTTCCAAGTTATGCCAAAACTTCCGTCGCAACCACCGCGCGGGCAGCGTTGTTCGACAGCAACAACTTGCAGCGCGCCGCTAAACTGGCCGCCCGCGAACTTCGACGTTCCCCGCGCGATCTGGATGCCTGGTTCCTTCTGCAGGAAACCGGTTGGGTGCTTGAAGATCAGCCCACCGAAATTCGCGCGGCCCTCTCCCTATGCAAGCTCGCCCCTTCGGATGATCCGCGCGTCTCGGTAGCGGCGTTACGACTCGCGTCCTTCGGGCAGAATTCTGAGTTCTTCCGGCAACAGCGTGCTTCGATCGAAAGCTTGGCCGCCGGACAATCCATTTGCGCCGCGGCTGCAACCGCTGCCCTTTACCAGGCGTCGCTCGACGGCTTGAACAACACCGATGTTCGCAAGCTCGCACAAGCTTCAGGATGGCTCACCAGGTGGAAGATCGTTCGCACCGGATCGGCCGCGGCGAAATTTGTTCCCGAACAGTTTGAGTTCGTTGACGCTCGCATTCAACTGCCCGACTATCTTCCGCGCGCCGCCTCATACGTTGCAGAAACGACTTTCAACACGCCCGCCGCGGGCGAATATGTCGTCTCCGGTAACGTCGCTGCAACCAAGCTTCTCATCGATAACCATCCCGTGAATTTCGGCCCGCTTGATCTCGCCGCTGGATCGCATAACGTGCGCATTACCTTTCGTGCCGCCGAGTCCAGCCCGCGCATCCGAATTGCCGCCGCACGATCTGGAGAACTGCGTTGGACAGGCCTCAACCTTTCGCCTCGGGAAGCGCTCTATCTGCAAGCCGAGGTTGCCCTCGAAGCAGGGCGATCCGCGGAGGCCACCGGCCTCATTCGTAAATCGGAATTAGCTTCCACCGCAATTGGCGACAAACTCATCGTTCAGTCCGAACAGGCGATCGTGCCACCCGCAGAGTTTGAAAGCTTTGCCTCGCATCCTTCGTGCGGAAATCTGCAGGCGGAGCTCAGCTCTCCTGAACACAACGTGCACCTGGAAGAGAATCTCCGTTCTTGTGCGCCCGATTCCCTTGCTTACGCCCATTGGCTCGCAACCACCAACCGCCATGTCGATGCCATCCATGAACTCTCGCAACTGCTGCACGAATGGCCCCTTGATCGCGATGCCCACCGCATGCTGATCGCCGAACTGCAGCGCGTTGGCAATAGCGCCGCTGCCGATCGTGCCGCCGCTGATTTCCTCGCCGTCGCGCCCAACGCCCATAACTTTAGGCGCATGGCAGAGACCGCAAATTCTGCTATCGACGCCGCCGGCACTCCGTTCTATGAGGCCTATCGTCGTGCGGCACCCGCAGCTCTGCCCGCTTTTGAGACTTCTCTTTCGCCCGAAGTCATCCTCCTGCAGGATAAAGTTGCGATTACCCGCCTCGATGGTAGCATCTCGCTCTATATGCACCGCGTCGTGGAACTGATGACGAGTGAAGGCGCGCACGGATTTCAGCCGCTCGCGATTCCTGACGGTGGACAACTTCTCAGCGCCCGTGTAGTCAGCGCCGACGCAACCCAAACCTCCGGTTTTCCGCCAACCTTGAAACCTGGCGATGAGGTCGAGGAAGAGTACGTGGTCAACTACACCGGCGACGGTGGCATGATCGCCCATCCTGAAGCCTTCCAATACGTTTTTAACGATTTCGATTCCCCGCTGCTCAACGCGCGCTTCGTCGTTCTCTCCCCGTCAAAAGAGAGCCCCGGCTACGTCATCGCCAGCGGCAAAGTGCCCGCTTCTCGCATGGAATACTTCGACGATCTCGCCGCCCAGATCTGGGAGCAAGACAAGCCCGTGAATGCAGGCGCTTCCGATCCGGCAATCGTTCGCGTCGTGGAGAACGAAAACGGATGGTCAATCCCGCCCTCCGTTGAACGCCGTCGAAATTTAGAAACCATCCATCCCGGCCCAAGAAACCGCGAAGTTTAAGGGCACCCCTTGCGACGTGCGGATCCCTCTCCCGCGTTACACTAGACACATGGCGCTCACCCAGGAACAAGTTCTCAACGCACTTAAGGAATGTTACGACCCCGAAATCCCCGTCAACATCGTGGACCTGGGGTTGGTCTACTCCGTCAGCATCACGCCCACCGAAGTTCCGGGCGCCAGCGGTGAAGACGTAAAAGTCGATATGACGCTCACCTCGCCCGGCTGTCCCTCGCATGGCGACATCAGCCAGTCCGTGCAGCGCCGCCTCTTCCAACTGCCGGGCATTGCCGACGTGAAAGTAGAAATGATCTGGGAGCCGGCGTGGTCCCCGCAACGCATCAGCCCCGAAGCCCGCAAGCAGCTCGGCATCGAGTAAGCATCGCAAAACCAAACGGCAGCCCCGAAGGACTGCCGCTCCACTCTAGTGCGATCTAAAAACTAGCGCCCGTATTCGCGGATCTCGCTCCACGCCTCGGCGCCACGTTCTTCCGCCGTCTCGGCAAAGCGCTCCCCGATCTTCTGCAGCGTCGAAAAGATCTGCGTACCGCGTTGCAGGTATTCAGGAGCATTCTCCCAGATCGCTTCGAACCGCTCCGGGTACTCCGATGCCAGCACCGCAAGCCCTCCAGCGGCCAACGCGGTGCCAATCGAGCGCCGTCCAGTAAAGAACAGAACAGCACCCGCGCCCACCGAGCCAAAAATAATTGCTTTCTTCCAATTCTGCATTCGATCCTCCAAGATCCCGGGGTGCAGGCACGCCCGTCTCTGGCTTTAGAGCCGTGAAACAGAGATACCGTTGTACGCTCCGCAGAAGAGAAAATCCAGCTCTGGATTTCTCAGCGCGACTCCCCTGACACTGCAATCTTCGACTTGAAATCCTCGTACGCCAGATCGATCCCTTGCTCCAGCGTTACCCGCGGCCTCCATCCGAAGCCGAACAGCCGCGAAACATCCATCAGCTTTCGCGGCGTGCCATCCGGCTTTGAGGCGTCGAAGACCAGCTTGCCCGAATACCCCAGGCACTGCGCCACCGCTCGCGCAAGCTCCGCGATCGTCAGATCCGTCCCGCAGCCGATATTAATCAGCGGAGCCTCTTCCACGCGGCCTACCAATTTGTCGTACTCCGCGTCCGGCAGGTTCATCAGGAACACGCAGGCGTCCGCCATATCGTCGCTGAACAAAAACTCGCGCCGCGGCTTCCCCGTCCCCCAGATCACAACCTCTTGCCGCCCCTGCTCCACCGCCTCGTGAATTTTGCGGATCAACGCCGGCAGCACGTGCGAGGATTGCGCGTCGTAATTGTCGCCGGGCCCATATAAGTTCGTCGGCATCGCCGCCAGGTACTTCGTTCCATGCTGCCGGTTGAGCGCCCAGCACAACTCGATCCCGGCAATCTTCGCGATTGCGTACGAGCGATTGGTAAACTCCAGCGGCCCCGTCAGCAGGTACTCCTCTTTCAGCGGTTGCGGCGCAAGTTTCGGATAGATGCAACTCGATCCCAGGAAAAGCAGCCGCCTGACTGCTCCGCGAAAAGACTCGTAGATCACGTTGTTCTGGATCAGCAAATTCTCGTAGAGGAAGTCGGCCGGCAAATCCCGGTTCGCAAGAATGCCTCCGACCTTGGCGGCAGCTAGAAACACGTACTCCGGCCGATGTGTTTCAACAAACTCGCGAACCGCCTGGGTATCTGTCAGATCAAGTTCCGCGCGCGACTTGAGCAGCAGGTTCTGATAGCCGAGCACCTGCAGCTTTCGCACGATCGCAGAGCCCGCCAGCCCGCGGTGGCCCGCGACGAAAATCTTCGCCGAAGTCGGAATTGCATTACTCATGCGCTTCGAATACCTGGAATCCATGAGTATTCATGAGTACGTCACGTTTCGCTGCTTCCAAGTCGTGCGACACCATCTCGGTCACCAGTTGATCGAAAGTCGTGAGTGGCTTCCAGCCCAATTTCTTCCGCGCCTTCGACGCATCGCCGAGCAACGTATCCACTTCCGTCGGCCGAAAA
Source organism: Acidobacteriaceae bacterium (assembly GCA_003151155.1). Classification (GTDB taxonomy): domain Bacteria; phylum Acidobacteriota; class Terriglobia; order Terriglobales; family Acidobacteriaceae; genus Korobacter. The sequence goes on along the minus strand of PLWX01000117.1, from coordinate 13,544 downwards.
TAGCGCGGATCAATCTCGACCACGCATTTTCCGTCCGCGTCGTACCCGCATTCCGCAACCCCCTCGCCCTTCCACGTGATGTGCATATCGATCTTGCTGGCGGCCGCCTGCACAAAATCCCGAACGCTGTGTTGTTCGCCGGTTGCGATCACATAGTCTTCAGGTGTGTCCTGCTGCAACATGAGCCACTGCATCTCGGCATAATCCCGTGCGTGCCCCCAATCGCGGCGTGCATCCAGGTTTCCCAGGAACAAAGTTTTCTGCAATCCGACTTTAATCCGCGCCAGCCCTCGCGTGATCTTGCGCGTCACAAACGTCTCTCCGCGCACCGGAGACTCGTGATTGAACAGCACGCCATTGCATGCATACAGCCCATAGGCTTCGCGATAATTCACCGTGATCCAGTAGGCATACAACTTCGCCACCCCATACGGCGAGCGCGGATAGAACGGCGTCTTCTCGTTCTGTGGGCTCTCCGGCACCTTGCCATAAAGCTCTGACGTGGATGCCTGATAAAACCGCGTTTTCCCGATCAGCCCGAGGATGCGAATCGCTTCCAGGACGCGCAACGTTCCCAGCGCATCCGCGTTCGCCGTGTACTCCGGCTCCTCGAATGACACCGCCACGTGGCTCTGCGCCGCCAGGTTATAAATCTCGTCGGGCTGAACCCGCTGCACCACGCGCACCAGGCTGCTCGTGTCCGTCATGTCGCCATAATGCAACACGAAGCGCCTCCCCGCGTCATGCGGATCCTGGTAAAGATGATCGATGCGATCGGTATTGAAAAGCGAGCTGCGACGTTTAACTCCGTGTACCTCGTACCCCTTCGCCAGCAACAACTCCGCGAGGTACGAGCCGTCCTGCCCGGTCACTCCTGTAATCAGTGCTCTCTTCATCATCTGCAGCGTTCCTGTCGTGATGCTTTACCTTAGGCATCCTCGCGCAAGAACGCAAGCCAACCCATCACGCCCTTTCCGCAGCGTCGGCTATAATGACTGCAGTGTGCGCCCGTAGCTCAGCTGGATAGAGCGGATGCCTCCGGAGCATCAGGCCGGGAGTTCGAATCTCTCCGGGCGCACCATTCTTCTTCTTTCCCTTCAATCAATTGCGGCTGTTGTTTCTTCACGACAAACTTTGCAGATTTCTGACTGTGCCCAATATTGTGCCCACCCAGCCGGGACATGGCATTCAGCACCGCGTCCTCTGAGGGGTGAACGTAGCGGCTGGAGATTGCGATTGAGGAATGCCCGGCGATCCGCGCGAGCGTCCAAGCGTCGCAGCCGGATTCACCCAAGCGCGTCAGGAACGTGTGACGGAATGAATAGAGCACCCAAGGGCGCAGTGGCTTCTCTTTCGTGCCGTTCTTTTCGTTGCGCGCTTTGATAGCGGCATTTGCTTGCCGGAAAGCACGCGCGTGCTGTTTCTTAAGGCTGGATTGATCAACATGGCGGCATTTTGTAGGGGCTGGCCATACCCACCCATCGCCCGGCTTTTTCGCGTCATCCCAGCGCGCTTCAAGCACGAATCGAACTCGCGGACTCATAGGAATCACGCGCCGTGCAGCTGCCGTTTTCCCATCGGTCACAAGCAGTGTGCCGTTTCTGCCGTTATCCCAATTCACGTTTTCCCAGCGCATCCGGTAACACTCATCGGGGCGGAGTCCGGTATCCGCGAGCACCGTTGCAACAGCCTTGAGAAGTTCCGGAGCCGTATCGAAATATTGCCGCTCGTCTTCGAGGGTAATCACTCTTTCTCTATGGCGTTCGCCTGGGAGCAGCGAGATTACCGGGTGAGTGTCTATCACTCCCCACTCCTGAGCGAGCCTCAGAGCGCGCCGCAGAACCCGCAGGGAGCTATTCGCAGTGCTCACTTGCATTCCTTCCGATTGGCGATGCGACGCGAACTCCGCGGCGAGTTCATTCGTGATCGTATCCAGCCGGGCATTCGCAAGAGGCTTATAGGCAAGCAACGCCCGGATTCCGGTGCGGAACCAATACCAGTTATTCGGAGTGTTCTTTTCGAAGCTGGATTGCGCCCACGGTTCGAAGCGTTTGTCACAAAACTCGTTGAGGGTAGGAACCTGTTTCTTCTCCCGAATCCCCACGAGCCCATTGGCGAGCGCAGTGCGATGCGCCGATTCCATGTTCCGGGCGGTCTGATTGTTTCCCTGCTTCGTGGACTCGCGGATTAACTCGCCATTCCACATGAATTTGTACCAGTAAACTTTTCCCCGTTTGTAGATCATTCGATTCTCCGTAATTTCCAACGCGACGCTGTTGAGAGAAGGATGCACCGCAATGATTTGCCATCTAGTGCCATTGGCTTGGATAACCTTACTTTCCTCGCTGTTGAATACGAGCCGCGTATGGCTTCAGCAATTCCGTGACATTCCGAACGTAATGCGGATTGTTCTTCGTCGTGAAACGCTCCCGTCCGTCCCATGGAAATGTCTCAGCACTCAGAACATCTCCCGAGCGCATGAGAGCTAATCCGTATTGCGCCGCTTGCATAGTGCCGTTGCGGACAGTCAGTCCGAGAATCTCTTCCTTATCTTCGAATGCAGGCAACACCGCCGTCCCTATCGCTTTGGCTGACACCCCGTCCGCGGTTAGTTCCACAGCGAGAGCGATCCGCAGCACATCGATGTCCGTGAATACCCTGGTCGCGCGTGTCGTTGTCCCGAGCTTCCGTGGCTTTGGCAGATTCAACGTCGGGCTTTCGAGAAGTTTTTGCAGCTTCCAAGATTCAACCTTGAGAATATCGGCTACGTCGCGGGCGCCAAAGAGTGGGACTGGCGCCTCTGCTATATCAAGGACACCGGTGCTGGCGAGTTGTCGAGCAGCCTTTATTGACCCAAGCCGACGTTGGTTAACCATGCATGGTATGATACATCCTAGAGAGGTTTATGGCAAATGATTTTGGAACCGTTGTTAAGTATTGAACAAGTCGCCGCAATTCTTGGGATTTCCCCTTGGACTCTCCGTAAACATTTGGCAAAAGGCCATTTAGCCTCCGTCCACATTGGACGACGCGTGCTGATCGAGCCGCAAGCAGTCCGCGATTTCATCAAGCGCGGCAGGTGTGCCGATCTGGTACAGGAGCCAGTAGCGGCATAAAGCACACTTCGAGTAAAGAATTGGACTTCTGGGGGAAGGGGCGGCTTAGCAAGCTTGACGATCACGTTGAGAGAGACGACGTTTGAGTCAGAAGGAACTGTATGGATAGCAAAGAAGTAATAAGCGCCGAGCTTGGCGCGTATGTCGTGAACAACCGCGATATCGTCTTCCTCCCCACATGCAGTGTGTGTGGCGAACCCATAACCGACATGGACGATGCGAACATCATGGTCGATGGATCACCCTTGGCGAATAGCCCAATGATCCAAATTGGTCGCGATCACCTGCAACGCTATGAGGGGCGAGTCGTTGTAGCGCATCTCCGCTGTGACGATGGCCGCAGGAAGCCGTGGTTTCGGGCATCAAGAGTGTTCGTGAGGCGACGGATATGAAACAAAGATGTTACGAAACAAGGATGTAATGATATGACAAATTTGCTCGCTGTACCTACCTCACACCACCCTTCTCTTTCGACAGAATTTCCTTCAGTGCTTGCAGTAGATGCCGGCGAAGCCCGTTGCGAAGGTAGCCCGCGCGCGGCCGCCGCCGAGGTGAGCGCATCCGATCCCACCACCGAACCAATTCGCAAATCTCGCGCGAAGGGCCGTAAATGCCATAAGAAGAATGGGCCACGCGATGAGGCGAAAGGCGGCACCACGGACGCGCAATCCGGTCGTGTCGCAAAGCCCTCAGGGAGCGGCGCTCGGCGCGTCGAACGGGAAGCTGAATTCCTGGCCCTCCTCGTAAAGGGATACATCAACAAATCCAAAGGGAGCTATCTCAAAGCTGACGACGGCAATCTCTACGTACTAATCAACGGAAAGCGGATTTCCCTAGACGAGTCCCACCGTAATAGCGGCTTAGAGGCGTTGCTACTAAACGGCGGGGACTTCACCTTGCGAACGAACACCGGTCGAGCTGCGTTGGATCGCATTCGGAAGGTCGCAAGCGAACGTGCAGGTGATTTCAGCTTTCGTCGCTTCTCTGCCATGTCAGAACAGCACGACAAGCTGTACCTACCTCTACAGGGTGGCAAGCTGCTCCGGGTTTCGCGCAACGGGATCGCAACCGTGGAGAACGGAGAGAACGAAGACAAACTTTGGATCGAGCATCCCAACGGAGACAAGGAAGCTCTCAATTTTCGCCTCGATGCGGTCGCCGCGGGCGGACTGCAACGGTTTGAAGAACTTGTCGTTGACACTCAAGCCTGTGAAGACCCGAGTATGAGGTGGTTTGTAGCGATGGAGGAGGGACTGTTCCCTTACCTGCGAGACATGGCCTCGGCTCGAATTATCGTCGCGCACCGCGGCGGCCAAGGGGACGGGAAGACGACGGGTGCGCAGTGGTTCTATGCCCTGCACGGGCGCGGAATTGTCGAGGGAGACGCATCAATCGCAGCGTTGAGCAACGCTGGAGACGCTGGATTTCTCGTTTGGGACAATAAGGAACAAGCGAGTCTAAGTGAGCCGAAGTTCCGCGATTATCTGATGTTCCTGTCCACTGGGGGTCGGAGGACGAGGTCAAGTAGCGACGGTTTCGAGGTTCGAGCGACCAATACGTTCCGGCCGGTCGCCGTCCTGACATCGATTGAAGGCGTTGGGGCCTCTGAATTGCAGAGACGGGTCATTAACGTCGAATATCAAGCCTCCGCACTCGACAAGAAGTTGTATGAACCGGAGACAATTCTGGCCGCCATCAAAAGAGATCGACATCTGATGCTGTCCGCAGCAGTCGCTGTCATGCAGGAGTACATTCGGCTCAAACAGGCGGGTGAGATGCCCAAGATCGACGTGCCGGATGCATTCCAGGATTTCCCAGACAACTACCGGGTGCTATGCGGCTTAATGTTCGCGTACGAGCACACAGCCGGGAAGGCGCCTGGCTGGGCAGACTCGATAATCGGGGAGTGGAAGAGCGTTTTTGCCAGCGCACAAAAAGAAGAGGACGAATTTCAATTCCACGTTTTTGAGGTGCTTCAGTCGGAAATGACCGGAGCGGGCGGGGATCGCTTCAGCTTCGTGCGGGCTTCACTAAGAGGGCAGGAGGGCTATGTGGCTATCACGACAGCCGCTGCGCTTGCCTTCAAGTTGGGACAGAGATTCCCGCGATCGACATGCACTGCCTCAGCTATCGGGAGACGTGTCAAGAAGCTCAATGGGAATATGGTCTATCACGTCGATGCACAATGCGTTGAGGTTACGGGAGAAGTTCGCGACAAACTGAAGCGAGACCAGGGCCATCGAAGATTGGGCTTATTTTTTGTCCCAGAGAACACAGGCGACTTAGTCGTTTAGGTGGCGGTTGCATCGAAGACGACCGTCATAACTGTCACCGATCTTCTGTCATCAGTCAATTCGCGATTTTTCAGCATCTTGCGAAAAGACGTGACAGCATGACGGGAATTTCTTGCTCAAACACTCTTATACACATTTTCTATCCTTGCGGTTTTAGAAGCATCCCAGCTGCCCCTTATTTTTATTCCTTATCCATTCCAGTGTCATAGTGTCATAGGTCGTCCTAACCTTCATGACTCGTAAGACTTGCGCGATGACAGCAGGAATGACACGGACAGCGGGTTGCCGTCATTTGTCATTCCCATCTTTCCATGCACGGTTTTGTAGCAATGCAATTTTCGCGCAGTAAACTCTGTGGCGAACGATCTCAGGAAGATGCCATCCAAGGTACAGTTCACCAATCGGGTTGGGATCGGATTTCTCACCAGGATCGGTTTTAAAAAATTCGTACGACGCACAAGCCACCTTCCCTACCTCCAACCACTCACGCGCGTCTGTACGAGGCGGTGGAGGCCAGGAGGGAGGGATTCTAGAAACGGACGAGGGTCGCCTAGTCGCGAGAAATCGCTTCGAGTTTCTTCATGTCACCAGATTTATGCGAGGCGTGATGTGGGCGTGACGATGCTACAGAAGTAGCAAGAAGCTATTTTGCTGTTTGTGCTACTGGGCGCGTTGTTAGCAATCGTCCGTGCTCGCACCAAAGAACACAGCAACCGGTGGCGATGGCCGAGGGTTCCCTGGACGCATATATCCTGCGCCCTCTACGCTGCCAGCGAATTCTTGCCTCGCTTTTTCGCTTTCGACCATCGCGCACGAGCGGCAGCGGCGATCTTGGCGCGTGCGGCCGCGCTCATCACCCGCTTGCGCTTGTTCGACGATCCGACGGGCCGACCAGGCTTACGGTGGGTGCCACTTCCTTCGAGAGCAGCAATGGCCTTGTTGAGGGCATCCCTTTCCGTGATGAGGGCAGCGAGAATATTCGTGATTTCCATCCCAGCAAGGTAGGTATCGCACTGTACGGCCAAGGACGATAGTTCGCACGGAGTTTTGTGGAAGTTCCGGTTCTGCACGTCGAAGTGAGGCCCGGCGCGTTGCTTCTCGCGTGACCAAGTCAAGTGATCGGCTGCTTCATAGGACGCGCGGCTGATATACATTGACGCATGCTTGTCGATGAGATGGCACAACGGATGGTACGGATCGCAGATGGATCCGGTTTTCTCGAGTCGCGATCAAATACCTGCGAACAATGCAATTTCCGTAGGTTTCATCGTGGTTCGTACTGGCTAAGCCCGCGCCGATGTGGCCTCGGACAATCACAACCATTGAGCATCGTGGCGGGCTTCCCTACCTCACTGTGCTGCTGCGGAGTCGATCTGTATTGGGTCGCGTGTCCCTCAGGTTAGGGTACGACAACAGACCTCACAGGCAGTACAGCCTTTTGATGAGCCGTTCTTGCCATGTGTAACCGCCGCGTCTTTGCTTCGAGGAGAGTGGCGAATGCTCTTTGGCTTGTAGCCATTCCTTTACGCTCTCAACGCGGTAATACAGAAGTAGAACGTAGGCTTGCTCCCGGTAATCTCAGTGGTGCAGCCTTGCCATCACTGCTTTGGTTTTCATCTTGGCAATGCCGTACGTCCTCGCTGAGGTGAAGACTCCGCCTCTCTTCGCACCTTGATACGCGGTACGTTCAAGCATGACCATCTTAGGTTTGGCCGCAAGATCCTCGGTGAAAAGGTATATCCCCGAATCGTGAGCGATAAGCGGATCATTCGGATCGCCCACGGGGGTCTGACCAGCCCCTGGGTCGCTCCAGACGGATTGATGTTCAAAACGCTGGCAAGTACAGGAGTACTCGTCGAACAGGGGCTGACAGACGGTTGTCCCTTGGGATCAATGAGCGCGCGGATAACTGCATCGCTCACCTTCTCTTTCTTCAGACCAATCAGGTCATCTGTGCTCAGCTCGGTGGGATCGTTATGCTGCCGAATTTGGGCGATGACGATGTCGTCGGACAGGCCGGCTTGCTTCATCGCCACTACATCCTTCACCGACACCTGCTTTACGGGTAAAGGCGCGTCTCTTTGATAGCCACCAGAGATGGATGCTTGGCAGAATGCGGGAGCACAGAGTTGGCAGCCCGCCAGAATGACTGCGCCTACGAGCCAGATTTTCATGTGACCTCGAAGGCAATTTCAGGCTTGCGCTGCTTCATGTATCTCCAGCTCGGCACGGGAACAATTCCCTACAACCAGTCTCTGATTCGCAACCTTGTCGCGTTCGAGTCTCAGCTCCAACCTAGGATTTAGTTTTTAATACAACTATTGTATAAAGTCGAGGACTGTGCTATAAAGCGCTACCCTGGGCCGAGAGTGAGTCTAGTTATGCTGTTTGCTGGAATATTCATCAACAACTGCTCCCTGCCGAATGGTCTGTGCGCATCCATCGCGATGGATGAGTGAGCTTATATAGCTTTGACTATTGGAGGAAAGATGTCCACCTATTCGACGATCCTTGCGCTTAGCTTTTGCCTGACCAGCTACACTGCAGTTTACGCACAGAAAAAAGCTCCGTGCTCGGATACTCCCCGCACCAAGGAGTCTTGCGATACTCGTATTAAGGTGATCACTCCCAAAAGTTCATTGCCCATATCCGCAACAGATGCGCGTTCATTTGTGGTTCGGTATATCAATCCGTTCCGCTATTCTTACTCCCTTCGATCATCTACGGTCAGCATCTCGGCACCGACTCCTCCAGCACTACTAGCCGCTCTGCCTTCAACCAATGCAGCTACTCTCCCTCCGTTGAAGGGACCAGCCAAGGCCCAGATGAATGCTGGCGGTGACAAGCCTCCAGAAACAGATGCAGAGAAGGTTACCGACGCATGGTGGGACTTGCGTGGTCGCGCGTTTGATCTCAGCGGGGCGGTCACGAAACAACGGGTTAGCCTAAACGCTCTTGTTGTGGATGCTTCCAGCGAACAGCAATGCTACATTGATCGCCTCAGGGAGTATTCGGCAAGTCTTCTAAGGGGGGAAGAGATCCAGAATCTGCGGGAGTTTGCAAAAAACAACTCTGCTACTCCATGGAACCCCGTTAAGAGTGGGGGGCCTTGGACAACTGATTGCCGTTCTGAGAATGCTTATCAGTGGCCGTCACAGGACATCGATAATCTCGATGTGAGTCTTCTTGCAATGCAAGCCGAGCAGACACAACTTGCAAAGATGGCAGGATATAGCGCATGGATTACCGTCGCGAGCGATAAAGATCTAAACGACAAGCTTACTTCGTTCCTTGCGGACAACGTGAAGTTGGTCGAAGGGTGGCAAGGTGCCGCAACCGCATATTCGACTTTCGTCGCTTCCATTTCATATATCAATTTTTGGAGGGGAATCCTCGCAACGATCAATCAACAAGATACCGACCAACCAGACCCAGACAAAGCAGGTAGCCCCTTCTATTTTGCGTCCAATATCGACTGCTCGAACAATTGGTATGGCCGCGGCCGGACAGACACAATAAGTCTCCACATCACGGATATATCTACATCACCCTCTCCGACGCCTGTGGACCTGCAAATCGTGAGCAACACATGCTACCCGCCAGGCACCGTAAGCACAGGTATGGGGGTCAGTTTCGTTCACGATCGAGTTTACTCGTTCCAGCCAGGTAAGGATTCGGCGAATCCGGCTAACACGATTCTCGCGATCGGGACCACCACAGACGCTCTTGCGACCCCTCTGTATGCCCTCCAATACAATATAGGCATCTGGGAAGGCCATAGCACTTTCGGTCTACACGGGGCGTTAGGGGCAGTTATTGGGTCTACCTCCGGAACCACAAATCTGGAGTTCTTGCTGGGCCCTGCCATTTCTCTGCGTCGAAGAGCATTCTTTATCACTCCCGCTCTTCAGCTTGCCCGTCGCGATCAGCTTCTACCCGGATATCAGGTCGGAACTCCACAAGGAAACGGGCTCACTTCTCTCCCCGTCACAACCAATTGGAAGCCAGGCTTCGCGCTAACGTTCACTTTCGCGCTGGCTCCTTGAGGCTGCACACCTTTTCTGATGAACGCGATGGAGTCGGATGCCGATCGTGGTCTAGAGGGATAACATATGCTCGGAAGAAACATTATTCTAATCGTCGCTATTTTCGGTTCTGTCCATCACGCGTTCGCAATAACGCCAGCTCAGGTGGGCCCCTTGCCTGACGGCTATTACCGTCGTCTCGAAGCGAATCCGACGGCGTTTCAATTCCACCACGCTTTCCTGGCATTAACGAAACAGTTGCAGGACAATCGACAAGCAATAAAGAACGGCGCTCAGCCGATGGGGATCGTCGAGAAAGTAGCTGGGCATCGAAGGATCGTAGTGTTGCTTGCTCAATATAGCGATACTTCACAGACGCCATATAGAGCGGATGTTTTGGCGAAGGAGCTTTTTGGGGCCGGGTCTGCGACTACTCTCACAGCTTACTACCACGAGAATTCATATGGAAGCCTTGAGATCACCGGGGACGTGAAGCCCTGGGTGAAACTCTCACGAAAAGAAAGTTACTATGCCGGGAGTGACGCGAAGTGCTACGGCACATGCGATAGCTCAAATATTGCGAGCATGGTAGAAGAAGCGGTCTCGTTGAATGACGCAAATACCCAATGGGGCCTGTATGACAATGATAGTACGGACGATAAGGCCAATATTCTCAAGAATTCCCACAATAACAATGATGGAGTTGTCGATTTTGTGGCCATCGTGCATCCAGGAAGGGGAGCTGAATGCCGCACCCCTTCTCCTACCAGCCTGTGGTCGCACCACGATAGGGTGTCTGGGTGGAAGGGTCACAAGCCCATTGTAACGAGTGCTAAGAGTTACAACGCAAAAGGAGGAAATATCACGGTAGACGATTATGTATTGTTTCCTGCGGTTGCATGTGACGGTGTCACCCCAATTCCGATCGGAGTGATTGCCCATGAGATCGGCCACGCATTCGGACTTCCTGATCTGTATGACACGTCGCGGGAACCAAAGTCGGAGGGAATTGGGAACTGGGATTTAATGGCTGCGGGATCCTGGGGTGGGGACGGAGTAAGCCCCGATCAGCCCGTGCATATGTCTGCATGGAGCAAAGGATATTTAGGCTGGATTCGGCCTAGAGATGTTATAGGCGATGAATCCAGCATAATGCTACAACCCTTTGAGACCACAGGAGAGACGCTACTTGTGACGATCAAGAACGACTCCGCCAATCTGAGTGAGTATTATCTCATAAGCAATCGACAGAGGATCGGATTTGACTCAAAGATACCGGGCACCGGCATGTTAATACTTCACATTCGCGAAACAGTTCTAAACGACGCACTCCCTTCAAACCGCGTTAACGTGAATCCCGCCCTCATGGGTGTTGAGGTAGTGGAGGCAGACGGTCTTAACGGGCTCGTGCACCACTCCGATTCTGACGGCTTTCGAGGTGGCCCTGGAGATACGTTCCCGGGCACAAGCGATAAATCCTCGTTTGACAATAGTACGACGCCCGCTACGACTATTCGTCTGGCAATGTGTTCAATAACTCTGGCTGGAACAGTAGCCAAGCTCGACATATTTTTTTCGCGTGGGTCATGCAGAACGTCGGCCGCACAACTGATTCCTTCCGCGTCGGTAAAATCCCTGAGCCAACACCCGGAAGCATTCGCAGATGAAGAAGTTCGGGTCTCAGGTCGACTCACGAATCAGGTTCGAAATTACTTTCGCGACCCGCCTAACTTGATTCTAAGCGACGAAGAGGGTTTCCATATTCACGTGACGCCATGGTTGAGAATGGAAATACCGCGATCTCCTGGTCAGAACCGACCTGCGGTGATGGCTGAATATCTCGATCAACGGGTCGAGCTAACAGGCGCCATGAAACAGGCCGAAGCCAGCCCCTCTTGGACCTTTCAGGTACACCACGCCGACCTCTTAAAATAGGTGATAGTCCTGTATGTATAAAATTTGTCGAATTAGCCGCTCGATAGGTTTGGCCGCAGCACTCCTCTTATTTTGCACGGCTATGCCTATGAGTGGTCAAGAAGAATCTGGACTGGCTGTAACCGTTATTGCCGTCACTCATTTTGCGCATGGGCCTGATGGCGCATCCAACGAGAAGATTGGCCAGGAGATTGACGCGGAAGCCGAACATGTTCGTACGTTTTTCGAAAAGAACTTTAACGTTCCCGTCAGGGTCTTCAAGAGTGACAAACAGACGACTTCCGAAGCCATCAGAAGTTTTCTTTATAAAGACTTACCGTCCGACACACGCGAGGTTCAGTTGCTTTTTGTACTTTCGCACGGGATGGCGAGGTCCTACCCGAACTCCCCGTCAAATACAGAGTTGTTCATCGCGAGTTCAAATACCGATTCAGCTACGCCAGAGGCGAACGCAATACAGGGAAACGAGTTGTTAAGTGCAGTCGGGCATCTTCAAAATGCAACGTCAGCATTTTTGTTCATCGACACCTGTAATGCAGGAGCCATCGGGGGATTTGCGGCAAAATTAGCCAATGCAGCGGTTGATCAGGCAAGCCTATCGCGCACAATGGTCCTAGCGTCGTCTCTTGAGGATCAGTTTTCATATAAAGCGCGGTTTACGGAAGCGCTACTTCGAGTATGGTCTACTCCTTCCCCACAATGCAGCGCTACTCCGAAGGATATTGCGAATACCCTCGCAATGGCCATAAAAAAGATAGACCCAACCATATGCTCAACCGCACAAGACGTGAGTCTTGCTATTCGATACGCTACTGAGCGCGACTTCTGCGTTGAATCTTTCACAAGCGGACAAGCGCTATTAATTCTTACCAATCCCACCTACAACACGCTCTGGGCGCAGTTCGTGCCAGATGATAGCGCTAACGGTCAGGTGCAAGTACCTGCGAGGGGAGTCGCTCCCGTGTTGTTGGCTCGGAAGCCATATAAAGTCATCGTCAGAAACAGCAGCGGACCAAATGGAACAGCAAATCTGGTATCCGAGGCGAGCCTTGATTTCTCAAAACAGTATGTTCAGACTCGCCCATTGGATAGCATTTCGGCCAGCGATTCCGAGCCGAATGCGCTCCTTGCCGCTGCGTACAAGAACTCCGCCAGCCTAATCGAGTCTTGGAACCATTCCGATCCCGTTTCCGTGAAGTTGCTCCGCGAGAAGGCCAAATCCGCTTACATGGTAGAAATTGGTGAAGCACACCAGAAGCTCGCGACACAATCGGTCGATGTTGCGCGTACCCGTCAGGAGCTCGACATAGCGCGAGTAAAGCTCAATCAGGACACCCAGTCAGTGAATAAGAGCACAGAGATGATGGCAGCGAATGCCACTGAGGCGAGAGGCAAATCAATCGGTTCTATCGCGTCTTTAACATCTGAGAGTTCCACCTCAACGCCTGAGAGTTCCACCTCACGGATCGATGACAGTGCCAAGACTGCAATAACCGCGCGCACCACCTTAGACCATAGCCTCGCGAGTGTTGGTGAAAAAGAACAATCACTTGTCGCTCAAGAGGAGAGACTAACGCAAACGCAGCTTTTGATCGGTGAGGATCAAAAGGCACTCAGCGATCTGTCGCTTGCGATCGAGAAAGCAAGAATTGTGGAAGTCCGTAAGCGGAGCATCGCTGATTCGGTGTCGAAAGACCTTGCGGCCGTGGGTGATGTGAAACAAACCAGTCGCGGAGCGTCGCTAAGCGTAAGGGTGATTGGAAGAAAAGACTTAAAGAAGATCGCGGAGATTATATCGAAGGACAACAGCATTGCGTTAGAGCTTGAATATACCGTCACTGGCAATGCTAAGTCCTCGGCGGAGTACCAGGCGGGAGCAGAAAAGCAGCTAAAGGAAATTAAAGATCAGTTGCTAAAGCTCGGCCTGCCTGCGGCTAGGTTAGCTGTACGCGGCTTCGGGTTGCAGGGAGAAAGCGGGAAAGAGTACCACCTCGTATTCTCTCCTAGCCAGAGCTGACCACACGGTACTCTGCTATTCGCGTGCATGACCATACTGGAGACCACCAGGCGAGTCCTGTGGACCCAGTGTGAATGCATAAGTAACTGAGGGTGATACTGATGTGCTCCCCAGAAATTGAACCAGCGTGATTGAGAGTTCTCCGGCTAAACTGGCC